>JBBIRP010000125.1:0-281 GCA_037441745.1 Ignavibacteriales bacterium | reverse complement strand
CGTCCCTATTTCAATTTGGCTGGTTACTACTTCAACAAACGAGAATATGACAAAACTACTGTGTTTTTAAGTAAGTACATCGAATTGAATCCAGATGATTTAATGGGATATTCAAAATTACGCCAAACATATTTTATAATGGGACTGACTAACGAAGCAGCTGCAATTTGTAGGAAGATTATCGCGTTGGAACCGAAAAATCAATCTCGTTATATTGAGTTAGCTGCGCTTTATGAATATTTGAATCTCCCAGACAGCGTTATCAATGTATATAAAGAAGC
>JBBIRP010000124.1:0-6228 GCA_037441745.1 Ignavibacteriales bacterium | reverse complement strand
ATAATTATGATACAAAATTATTTAGATAATGTAAAGATATTTCTGGGGAGTTTAATCTCAAATGCCCGCGCACGGGAGGGCTGGGGCAAGGGCGACTAAAAAAAATATAATACTTATCCATCGAAAAAATTTCAGGGCAAAGCCCCGAGCGAGGCGGCTAATTCAATAATGTGGACGCTGCGGGATTCGAACCTGCGACCTCCGCCTTGTAAGGGCGGCGCTCTGAACCAGCTGAGCTAAGCGTCCGGAGGGAGTCGGGGTTCCCGTTGAGGGTACTTGGGCGGAAGCGAAGGGATATTGGGGTAACCCCGACTAAAAATTTTTTAGATTTTTTTCAATAATCAATTACCTTTTAATATAAAATATTTTAACTTAGTTCTCAAACGTTGTGAGCGGGAGACGGGACTCGAACCCGCGACGTTCAGCTTGGGAAGCTGACATTCTACCACTGAATTACTCCCGCACCATTTTAAATTTTTTGGAGTAACCTAATATAATAAGTTTTCTGAAAAAATGAAAGTTACTTTAATCAAGGTCAAATAAAAACCCGTTTTAGTATTTCTATTTGTAAGGAGTGAACAAGTCGAAACTAAAACGGGTATTATATAATGAACCACTAATTAACTAATCCACGGTACTAATTTATCTCAAGTAATGCTATGAAGTTTTGACTTAAATCATGAAGTGTGTTTCATACCATGTCAAAGTATTGCTGTTTATACTGAATTCCAATATTTAATTGTATTTAGTATATTAATTTAATTATGGAAAAAGGCGATATTGTTGAGATGTCCGTTGAAAGTTTTTCGGGTGATGGTAAGGCTGTAGCTCGGCGTAATGGTTTAATTTATTTCATCGAAAATGCTGTCCCAGGAGATATAGTCAATGCTAAAATTTGGAAGGTGAAAAAGAATTATGTAGAAGCGCGAGCAACTGAAATTATCAAAACATCAGCGCATCGAATAACACCAAAATGCAAACATTTTGGTATTTGTGGTGGCTGCAAATGGCAGAATTTAAATTATGATTCTCAATTAATGTTTAAACAAAAACTTGTTCTAGACACTTTTATCCATATTGGAAATATAGCCCACCCAAATGTCCAACCTATCGTAGGCTGCCCTGATGTTTATTTTTACCGTAATAAGATGGAATTCACCTTTTCAAATTACCAATGGTTAGTAAAATATCAGAAATTCGAAAAGGGAAACCCTGAAATAGCTTTAGGATTACATGTTCCTGATCGTTATGATAAAGTTTTAAACATCGAAGAATGTTTTCTGCAATCTGAGTATAGCTATTTAATATTGAATACTGTTAGGAAGATTTGTAGAGAATTAAATCTTTCGGTTTATTCTACAAAAACTCATGAAGGTTATTTGCGACATCTTGTAATTCGAGATGGTAAAAGAACAAAAGAATTAATGGTAAATTTAGTCACAACTTATGATTATGAAGATAAAATGCGATATATAAGTCAGCGGTTGTTAAATGAGTTCCCAGAAATTACAACTTTTGTAAATAATATTACAGATCGTAAATCACTTGTCGCATTTGGTGAATATGAGAGAGTATATCATGGTAATGGATATATTACCGAAAAATTAGGTGAATACTTGTTTCATATCTCTGCAAATTCTTTTTTTCAGACTAATACTCTGCAAGCTGAAAGATTATATTTGACCATACTTGAATTAGCGAATCTTAAAAATTCGGATGTAGTTTATGACCTATACAGTGGTACGGGAACAATTGCGATATATCTGTCGAAAGAAGTCGAACGGGTAGTTGGGATCGAAGTAGTACAAAGTGCTATTAAAGATGCAGAAAAGAACGCGAAAGAAAATTCTATTTCAAATTGTTTCTTTATTCTTGGCGATCTAAAGAAGCGGTTGTTAACTGATAATTCATGGTTAAATAAACATCCCAAACCATCGGTTATTATTTTAGATCCACCTCGTAGTGGTGTGCATCCAAAAGTAATTGAGAGCATTATCAAGTTGAATCCTAAGAGGATTGTTTACGTAAGTTGCAATCCCGCGACACAAGCTCGTGATGCCAAAATGCTATTGCAAGGAGGGTACGATTTAAAGATCGTAAAACCAGTAGATATGTTTCCCCATACCGACCATATCGAGTCAGTTGCCTTATTCGAATTGTGATGCTTTAATGCCTAAGAATATTGTAGCAATTCCAAATGTCAATTCATGAGCCGTAGCTTTTTGAAATCCCGATTTTCTCATCATTTCTAAAAATTCTTTCCGTTTCGGGAAGTTATTGATTGATTCAGGTAGATAACTATAGGCTGTATTATGATTTGAAATTATTCTTCCAATCAGAGGTAAGAGTGCCTTTGTATAGAATTTATATAAATGTCTTACAATCGTTTTTCTAGGGATGGTTAATTCAAGGATGACCGCAATACCGCTGGGTTTGAGAACCCTGAACATTTCTCTGAGTGCTTTGTCTTTATCAAGAAAATTTCTGATTCCAAATGCAACGACCGCACCATCGAACGTTGAAGTCTGAAATGGTAAATTATGAGCATCGCAAGATAAAATGTGCATTGAACAGTCTGGTGAAATTTTGTAAAGTTTTTGTTGCAGAACATTAATCATGTTGAGCGAAAAATCAGTAGAAACAATATTCTTAGGTTGTAATTTCATAAGTTCAAAAATTATGTCACCGCTTCCTGCCGCAATATCCAGGAAAGTTCCATTTCTTTTTTCCCTTAAGAATGATATTGCATGTTTTCTCCATCTAACATCGAGTCCGAAGCTAATTAGATGATTTAAAAAGTCATAAGTCGGTGCAATAGCATCAAACATCCTCTGAATTGATTTTGGGTCTATTTTCTGTTCCTTGTTATTACTTACCATGATTAAAATCTCTTGAAAAATAGCATAAAAAGCAAGTATTTTTTTAAAATATTACGATTTTTATAAAAAATTCTTGATTTTTATTTTTCTTTCTCGTATTATTATGAAAATTTAAACCCATGGGTAGCAAAATAGTTAAATATCATTTATTGCTGAGTATAATTTCCTTAACCTCAACGGTTGTATTATTATGTGGCACGTCCACAAAAAATATAGTCGCAACCCGAGCGACTAACGCCCCAACGATTGATGGTATGCTGAACGAGGAGGTTTGGCACTCGGCTATCCCTGTGTCCGGTTTTCAGCAATACGAACCAGATGAAGGTGCAAATGCAACAGAACCTACAACTGTTAGTATTCTCTATGATGATAATGCTCTTTACATTGGCGTGATGTGCTATGACTCTGATCCGAAGGGTATTGTAAGTCAGTTAAGTCGAAGAGACCGTACTTTACAATCAGACAGAATTTCAATCATGATAGATTCCTATCATTGTTATCAAACTGCTTTTTTATTTAGTGGTACAGTATCTAATGTGCAAGCAGATGGTATACTTTCGAATGATGGATTGGTATACGATGTACAATGGGATGCAGTATGGGATTTTAAATCAGCAATTAATGATGAAGGATGGTCAGCGGAATTCAAAATCCCATATAGTGCTCTGAGATTTTCCGATCAAGATAGTGAATATGTGTGGGGTATCAATTTCCGAAGATATATTGCCAGGAAGAAAGAAACTGACGAATGGGTAATGGTACCTCGTAAAGATGCACCTCCTGGAACAATTTCTTCAGTCTCAAAAATGGGAAATCTTTCGGGTATTACAGATATACATCCATCTCTGCATTTAGAGCTGTTACCTTATCATGTATCAAAAATAAGTTTTTTAACAAGACCATCACCGTTTACTTTACAAAAAAAATATTCACCTGATTTTGGTATAGATTTAAAATATGGACTTACTAATAATTTTACATTTGATTTAGCTATTAATCCGGACTTTGGTCAAGTAGAAGTTGATCAGGCAAAATTAAATCTGACCATTTTTGAAACGTTTTATCCAGAAAAGCGACCGTTCTTTCTGGAAGGTTCTCAGATTTTTTCATTTGGTAATTGTTTTGATACAAGGTCGATGATGCTTCTTTATTCACGCCGAATCGGTAAACAACCCTCGGCTTACGATGCTTTAAGAACGTTGGGTAATTTTGATTTGTGGTCTAATGCGGCATTTTATGAGAAGCCAACATCAACAACTATTCTATCGGCAGCTAAAATTAGTGGACAAACATCGAATGGACTTGAAGTTGGAATATTATCAACAATAACGGATAAAGAATATGCGACTCTTGAAGATACTGCTGGAAATCGATCTCCCAAGATTCTTGTCGAACCGCTCGCATCATATAATGTTGTTCGATTGAAACAGAATACTCAAAATGGATCAACTTTTGCATCGTTTGGTATTATGTCTACAAACGTATCCAAACATAAGAACCGGCCTGCTTTTAGTAATGGAATAGATTGGAGTGTACGATTCGATGACAATGTTTATGGGTTTGATGGTTATCTTGTGACTTCTAGTACGACTAATTTGGATAGACAAATTCTTTATGGTAATGCAGGAAAATTTGGTTTGGCTAAATTACGAGGGGAACATTGGCTTGTATTTTCAGCATATGATTTTTCATCAAGAAATTATAACATAGATGATTTAGGTTATTATAGCCAACCACGAGAGCACGGCGGCTATCTCCAATTGTCATATAAAGAGGATAGAGCTGAAGTACCCATTTGGCGATACGTCGTTTCAGCTCAGGTCGAGTCTCGATGGGATTGGAATTCAATTAATACAAAAAAACGTTTTGAGTTGGAACCTATATTCGAATTTCGAAACTTCTGGAGAATAAATTTAGATTACATTCGGGAGTTTTCAGCTTATGATGATGAAAACCAGGGAATAATAGGATTTTACAAAAGGCCGGCAGGAAATCTTTTTTCTACAACGATTCAGACTGATCCGAGAAAACAAATCAATTTTTTATATAATATTGGTTATCAAAAATATGTAAACAAGTCAAATACTATTTTATCGATTGTCCAAGCAACTATTCGACCGATAAGTTGGATGGAATATGTCCCAAGCTTTACTTTTATGAAGACAAAGAAAGAAGAGGCTTGGCTGATCGGTTATTATGTAGATGGTCATAATCTCTTTGGTGATCGCGATGTAAACTATTATGATTTTTCTTTAAAAGGGATAATAACGTTTACACCAAAACTGAGTGTTCAGTTTTTCAATCAAATACTCTTAGCGAAATATCGGTATGTGAATTATAAATCATTAATTTCACCAGATAACCTATCCCCAATTGATTATAATGGTGGAAAACCGATAGATTACTTCTTGAAAGTATTTAATGCCAACATAGTTTTTCGGTGGGAATATCTGCCAGGCAGTACCTTATATCTAGTGTGGACACAAGGTCGTCAAGGTTATCAAGGTCTGTACGATCAAAAATTCTCTAAGGATTTGCAAGAGATCTTTCATCTTCCTATGGATAATATTATTCTCATGAAGGTTACTTATTGGTGGAGTTTATAATCTAATTGAAGAAAATCCTCTGAATTAACTTATACTAAATCCGAGTGTTTGTCTGATTAGTATCGATTCAATATTTTGAATAAAAAAAGGCGGCTTATAGTGCCGCCGTTCACTAATCCACCAATATAATTATGGTCTTCGTTTCCGTACTATCTCCCCTTGGGAATCTCTCTTTTGCGGTGTTGTGAATTTATGTTCACGTTGTTGTGGAAAATCACGCATTTGTAACCTGGGGTGTTCTTGTTTGAGATTTTCACGTGGTCGTTGTTCTTGTTTTTTTTGTTCTATTTTTCTCTGTTCATTTCTTCGTAATTCAAGTTTATCTTGTTTTAATTCACGCATTCGTTGTATATCCTGACTTCTTCGCTCCATTATCCCTCGCTCATGTTCCTTTTGACTTTCATACTGGTGTTTATTATCAAATCTTTTTTGTTCTCTACCAATACCTTGAATAATTCCACTACGTTTATGTTCGACATCCAAATTTCTACGTCTTTCACCTTTGTTCATTGTCTGATCTTTAGATTGATTGTTAGTACCTCTAATTCTATCATCAAATTTTGGACGAAATACTTCAATGCGTTCGTTTCCTCCATCTCGAATAAATTTTTCACCCTCGTTTCGATCAAGTTGAATTACTTCAATCCGATTTATGCTTGTTTTTGTCTTTCTTTCTACAAAGTTAACATCAACACCACGATTGATAATGCGATCATTTTCACTGCGAATTAATTCGCCGGTTC
>JBBIRP010000123.1:0-6318 GCA_037441745.1 Ignavibacteriales bacterium | reverse complement strand
TTCCAATGGTTAACCTCCTTATCAATTTCTTTCACCGAGATTTCAAAATTAGTATTGCTATTATTTAATATAGTAATGGCTCTTCTATTTTCATATTTACGTAGATAAGCTATCATATTTTTTAAAGTGTCTATTAGCACGAATTTAACATCCCCCAACCGTAGGACGGAATTCTCTTTTCGTATCCTAATTAAGTCACGATACCAGTTTAGTAAGTCCTTATTCCATTTTGTAGTATCCCACTTCATCGTACGTCTACAATCAGGGTCTTTGCCGCCCGTCATCCCTATCTCATCGCCGTAATAAATCATCGGTGATCCAAGATATGTCATTTGAAGAAGAACTGCTAATTTTAATTTTGCTGTGTCATTATTACATAACGTCAGAAAACGCTCTGTATCGTGACTCCCAATTAAATTTTGTAGGGCATAATTTACCGTGGGCTTATATTTATTTCTCACTTCTGCAAGTAGTGAATCAAATTGATGGGCATTCATATTTTCTAAAGCAATGAAACCAACACATGCACCGCGAAATCGGTAATTCATGACTGCATCGAATTGATCACCTTGGAGCCAAGGTGTAGCATCGTCCCATATTTCTCCTACAATTAGAGCATTTGGATTTTCTTTTTTCACTAATTGCCTCCATTCTACCCAAAAATCATGTGATATCTCATTCGGAACATCCAAACGCCATCCATCTATACCGAAACTCATCCAATATTTTGTAACATTAAAAAGATAATTCCTAACTTCTGGATTATCTGTCATAAGTTTTGGTAATTCACCTATTTCCCACCACGCTTCATAGTTTGGCTTACGAGGAGGTAGTTGGATTGGAAAGCTGTGGATGTCATACCATTTTAAATATTTAGATTTATCTTTATTTTCGATAATATCTTTAAATGCAAAAAAGCCTATTCCAGTGTGATTAAAAACGCCATCGATGATTATACGAATATTTCGTTTATGGCATTCATCTACGAGTGTTCTGAAAATATTTTCATCACCAAAATGCTTGTCAATTTTGAAATAATCTATGGTGTGATATTTGTGATTCGTTTCAGACTCAAATATTGGGTTGAGGTAAAGTGTGTTTATACCTAAGTTCTCTAAATAATCTAAATGATCAATAATTCCTTTGAGATCACCACCAAAATAATTGTTTTGTGTAGGAAGTGCGTCCCATTCTTCAACAGAAGATGGATCATTGGTTGTATCACCATTAGCAAATCGTTCTGGAAATATTTGATAGTAAATTGCATCCTTAGCCCAATCTGGAACAAAGCTCGAGTCGATTGTGATTTGAGCTGAGCTACTATTGTAATAGAATAAGATTAGAAAAATTGATATGTATCTCATTTCAAATAGTTTTTTTAAGAAAGAAAGATTAAACAATAAAAAAGGCGCCGCCGCATTCGATTAGCAGTCGGCGCCCATACTCGATTTACATCATTACTTAATCAGCACCATCTTCTTCGTATTAACAAAATCTCCTGCTGTTAACTTGTAAAAGTAAATTCCAGTTGGGAGATTGCTCGCATCAAGAGTAGCTTTATACATCCTAGCTTGTTGTTTTTCGTTAACAAGTGTAGCGACTTCCATTCCCAGGACGTTGTACACCTTTAATGTTACAAATGATTCTGCCGGAATGCTATAAATGATAGAAGTTGTCGGGTTAAACGGATTTGGATAATTTTGTATTAATTCAAATCTCTTTGGAATTTCGACGAGTTCATTCACGCCCGTAACATCTTTTAAAGTCGAAACTTTCATAACACCAAAAGTATCAACTGTTGTTGCAGATGACATAAATTTTGTCATTTGAAGTTCATGATTTACAGCAAAACCGGCTTCGTTATCATTTCCACCGCCATTATTTACAGCATCACCCCAATTTATGCCATACTTATATTGTACGTTCAAAGTTGTATATGATGGGAATGTTATGACATTGCTAAAAATCTTATCTCCTGATTGTGCATCCCCATGTGTACCATCATCATATAGTTGGATAACTCGAATACTATCAGAATTGGGCCAACCACCTCCTGGCCACTGCAAGGGTAATGCACTACCAGCAATGTGTACAGTATTCACGACAGGGAAAGGATTGCCATCAATGGCGGATCTTGCACCTTCCGTATAAACGGTAAATCTGATGTTGCAAGGTTGATTGATAACATTATCCAACGACCCATCATTGAACGATGCACTAAATGATGCAGAAAGATTAGTTATGTCTTCTGCGGTAAATGTATACTTACGATTTGGAACACTTTCCCAATTATTTTCTGTGTACCAGAATTTAAATTCAATGTATTCACCAACACCTCTACGAATAGTCGTTGTCACCTCGTAAATATCTTGATTCAATGGGTTTGGTGTCATTATTGTTGTTTTCGCTGCCCATCCATTAAAATCCCCATTAACTGAGACCGTATCTGTAGCAGGATTAAATCTCCCTGACAATCTTTCAAGCTCCATGTTACAAGAAAATGTCATACTAATATCGTATTGCTGGACAAAGATACTATCATTATTATACCAAGCATAGTACACACTTGGACCAGCTGGCAATTGGTACTGTCGGTTTGATACACTTTCCCAATTCATTACGCTGTTATGTACATAGCGAAATTTAAACTCAATATAATCACCAACATTACCCGGTTGTAATGTAATGGTAAAAATTGAATCACCATTGGGGTCAGTCATCATGTCAGTTGTACCCCATCCGTTAAAACCACCACTGATGAACAACGTATCAGTAGCAGAATCAAATAACCCCTTTTTTATCTGGACACCCATGTTACATTGAAATTCAACTGTTGGGATAGTATCCTGATGTACAGTGACATAGAACATATCTTTCGTCGATATTGGAGTATTCGCATTCCCAATATACAACAGCGATAATGTCAATAAAATCATTAAAAAATACTTCATAATAACTCTCCTTATATTAAAAATTGTTGTTTAAATGTATGAATTTTAAAATGAAATTCCTAATCCCAATTGTTGTGCATATGTTAAATTATGAAAATCCTGATAAACATAATCTAAATTGATTAAGATATTATTTGTAGGTTCAAACTTCAAACCAAAGCCAATATTTAACCCTTCTTCTGAATTTTTTAAGAAGATCGATTTGTACCCAGCACGAACGAATATATTCTCATTAAAGGAATATTCGCCACCGAAATTTAATGCTTCAGCATTATCATTTGGATGAATAGCATCCAAACCTATGGTAAACCGATGTTTTTCGATAATCGGGAAATCTTTAGCAATTCCAATTCTGAAGAGAAGAGGTAACGGGTATTCATCGGTTTTTAGTTTTGTAAGTATTTGATCGTTGTTACCATTTATATCTGGATTTGGATCGTAAAGCACGTAAAGGTCTTTACCATCAAGCTGCATGTCTGTTCCGAAGTTTGAAATAGTTGCCCCAATTCTTAAACCATAAAAATCAGAAATAAACAACGTACCCAAATCTACCGCAAATGCCGAAGCAGAAGAATTCCAGATTCGTTGATTTATATACTTCACATTCATACCAAGCGAAAAATGATCAGTTAAATTATAAGAATAAGTCAATCCGAATGCAACATCATATGCAGTGAACATTTCACCCGTACCGTCTTGTTCGTATAATGTTGTAACTTCCATTTTTCCGTAATCGAGGTAAGTTAAACTCAATCCTGTAGCACCAAATGAACCTAAACTAATTATTGCGCCTGCCCAATTATATGTTATATCAGCAAACCAACGCGAATGTACGAACATTACACCATTTGTTCCCATTTTAGAGACACCTGCAGGATTCCAATATAATGTTGAAATATCGTTAGCAGTTGCTATAAACGCACCACCCATTGCTATCGCTCTTGGACCAATTCCTATATTCAAAAAAGGGGCTGCGGTTGAGCCAACTTTTGTTTGGCTATGTGCGTATGTTGATGATAAAAATAAAATTAAAATAACTAGCTTTTTCATAAATTATTTTATCAATGCAAATTTACCCGATTTTGTTCCAATATTTGGGGCATCTAAAATAAAAATATACACGCCGTAAGCAACGTCCACATTTTCATCAGAACGCAAGTTCCATACAACATCACCCGAGAATAGATCATCATGGCGAAGAGTCTTGACTAATTCACCACGTACAGTATAAATCGATATTTTTGAACCAGGTGGAACATGGGTAAAACGAATACTCCTCTCCCCTCTTCCACTTGTTTGGGTACTTAATAATCGAGGTTCTGCTTCATGTGTTACAACATACGGATTAGGAACAACTTTGACTTTATCAAGAGAGGCTTTTGCTTCATCAATATTGATAAAAGCCCCTTGCATAGTGAATTGAATAACATCTGTTCCTGAAAAAGGTTTCAATGTCGAAATTTTTAGATAACCACTTTCTTCTAATGGTGCGTTTGCAGTATTGTAATAGATATTTACACGCCAAGTTCGAGTCATTTTTCCATCCACCACTTCCTTGAAATAAATATTGTGTATAGTACTGATAGTACCTGTTTTAAAGTAAACAAAATCGATGTATTGCCCTGTAGATAAATTCTTAATTTTAAAGTTTACAGGCAGAGCTGGTAATGTATTCGTCGGTGTACGTGGATACAGTGTATCTGCAACTGATGTATCAACTATTGTATCATAAAATTCAACCTGATAATCATAAGGCATTTTAATACCATTGTACGTTGCAGCTATTCCCGTGTCTGCCCATTTGAAGGTGGTAAAAATGTATGTTGGTGGTGGATTTGATGTTATATCTCTGAAATATGAATTCAAAGTGTCCCTTATAATTACCCCATCATTCAGCAAATGTATTTTAAAACCATGTTTAACAGGTGTATTACCATAAAATACTGTATTATTCTTTATCAAAGTATCGTATTTTCCAACATAAATATTTGTATCAGTTATAAAGGATTCACCATGTCTAATTACCTTTACACCTATGGGAATTGTTATAGTATCGTTTGGTAGGATAAATTTTGTTTCACTTGTAGCCGGAAAATACAATGTGTCTAGTGCGGTTAAATCAATTAGTGACCAATCTTTCGTGTAACCCTGGATGGCTGTATCCGAGAATACTATTTGGTATTGATTTCCACTTCGCACTTGTTTATCATCAACAACTTCTACCCAGCCAGTACCCGTTCCTCGAAAAGGTTGAACTTTTATAAAATTAGAAGGATTAGCATTCGTATACCCAATGGGAGGTTTCGCAGGTGTAATATAACCAGTGTTATCGTCTGTGATTATTTCACCTGTATTTGTAATGAATACATACTTAGAATTTTCTGACGGGAAAATATTAAGCGATGCATCTCCAGCATCATAAGCACAAACCGCATAGTAATACTTCTGACCAGGAATCACGGTAGTATCTACAAATTTATTAACAATACCTGTGTTGGAGCCAAGCCAATAAGTCGTTCCTCCAACTTGAGTCAACAAATCTGCAGAAGGTAGGAAGAAACCTTCGACTGTATCTTTTAAATCGAATTGCGCGATAGGTTTATCAAATGCAAGTATACCAAGGGCATCAGTTATCACACGACTATCTTGAAATCCCGCATCCGTAGCTCTATAGATTTTATATCCTTGAAAATCTTTCTTCTTTGTTATAAAATCTCTCGAGTTCTCAGTTAGTGTTCCATCCCAATAGATGACTACGTTTCCATTTTCTTGTGTAATGTTTATCTTTGGTTTTCGTGGTGGCTGCGGAAACTTGTATCCCGCATTATAAATCTGTTGAACGATTTTCTTGTTCCGCACAACATCTTCATATGTTTCTCCAAATAAAAGTGCGACAGAAAATCTTTCAGTTTGCTTCGGTTTTATTGGAAAATAGCCTGATGAATAGATAAAATCTCCATCTTGAGGTTGTGAAGGTATAATATCGAATCTTCCAGGTGTCATTCTCGACCAGAGTAGTTCGTCATTACTCATATCTGGGGATGCACTAATATTAAAGAAATTAAAACTTGTCAATCCTATTTGATCCGATTCGTCAGGATCTGTTTTTCCAAAATTGGGTTCTCCCTGGTCTGGCTTACCATTTCCCTCTGTTCCATCGGGATCGGGACCTAAGTATCCATCGTCATTAGGTCCTACCCCATCAGAACCCACATCATCATACAATGGATCCCAATCACCATCTTCATCTCCCGACCAGTGTGTTTTTTGTACTGGAGTACCGTCAACTCCTTTTACCCAACTGGTAATTAATGTGCCAGCATCGTTATCTCTTTTTTCATCAATCAGAGGGTCATTTATACCTGCA
>JBBIRP010000122.1:0-6381 GCA_037441745.1 Ignavibacteriales bacterium | reverse complement strand
ACTGCTTTCCATATCCGTTTTTACATTAAGTGTAGCAGTAATTTGGTCAACAGTATCTTCGTAAATAAATGAAGCTTCGAGTTCCTTTTGCCAATGCGAATCAGGTAAGAATGAAAATCCTTTTTCTTTTTTCCTTTTAGCATAAAGGGAAATGAGATCCCGAGCAATATCTTTAATACGATTCTTGGCTTTTGATTTCGTCCGTTCCCAATCGGGGGTTCCCAATTTTGAAAGCTTTGGAACATGCCCTTCGCGGGATGAGTATTTCTGGATTCTGTTTACAAAATTTAAATTTACGTAAAGAGTATCTTTATCAAGGAATTGAAGTTTAATCACCTCTTGCTCGATACCACCTACTTTTATTTTCGTTAAGCCAACGAACTCACCAATACCATGATCAACATGGACGACATAATCACCCCGTTTGAGCTGGTATATCTCCTTCTGAGTAAACCCTTTGAATTTTTTTCTTTTAGAAAACTCTCTTCTTTTAAGTCGCCCAAAAATTTCGTGTTCCGTGAAAACAGCAATTTTTGCAGGATGATAAATAAAACCTGAATGAACTGTCTCATTCAAAAAAAGTGTATTTATCAAATTTGAAATAGCAAGCGATGAATAATTTGGGGAGTGCTGATTAGTAGGGTTCTGTTTATTTAATACTTCTTCGGGATTAGTTTCCGTTTCTTCAATAAGTTCTTTTAACCTTTTAGATTCTTCTTTAGTATCGCTTGTAAGAAATATTTCATATCCCTCCTCTGATAGTTTAACTAAATAATCATAGAGTAACTGAATGCTTCCATTAAACGATGGTTGAGATGATGAATTAAAATCTAAAATGTCTGACTTATGAACCTGCGACAAATCAGTCGCATCTGTAAATAAAGAATTTACAACAACAGGGAATTTCTCTAAATTTTCAATTATATCCTCGTATTTGAAAATAGACTCATCGTAATTATCAGTACTTTCTTCAAGTTCGTGTTTAATTATTTCAGGTTTATCCAGAACCACGATTGCATTTCCATCAATGTAATTAAATAATGATGCCGACTTCTCATTCTTATTTTTAAATTTATAATTAATTAAATTTGGTATAATACTTGCCGACCTTAATTCCTGAATAGAACGTTGAGAAAGTAAATCGAACTCACGAATTGATTCAATCCTGTCACCCAAAAATTCAATGCGAATTGGATTTTCCCCTACATACGGAAACACATCAAAAATTCCACCACGTACTGCAAAATCACCATATGTTTCTACAATATTTTTGCGCTCGAAATTCGAATTTTCAAGACGCTCAATCAACTTCTGAAAACTATATTCATGATCAACTTCAAGTTCGAGAAGCTCATGATTGAATTCTTCCGGAGTTGGAAGTTTCTCAACAATCGATGATGGCGTTGCAATAGTTATAGAGTGATTAGATTTTGTAAGTGATTTCAAAGTTTCAATTTGAAGAATAGTCGAAGTGAGGTCAATCATTTGTACCGTTGGTGTGGGGCGTTCTGCAAACAAGAGTACGTTTACCCCATTTACAAAGAGCATAATATCATCCCTTAATTTTACTGATGCTTCCTCATCGGATGAAACAACTAAAATTTGCCGCTGTACTTTCTCAAATATGAAAGATAATAGTAACGCAAGTAATGAACCTTTAACTCTATTTAAAATTATTTTCTCTCCCGATTTTAGTTTGTTGATTTGTTCTTCAAACTTTAAAAATTGTTCTGCCAGATAAAACTTTTCTTTCAACTTGTCCATATAATATCAACTATAGCGGAGAATTAAGAAAAATCGCACCCTATGTAAACATCTGTGTCCGTGAAATACTATTTATATTAACAAAGCACTTGAAGATATGCAAAATTATAATTAATTTACTACTATGTATATCAAACTTAATTCTGCACCAATATAAAAATGAGTGATAGCATTGACATAAAACGAGATTTAAAAATTCCAACAAATGAACTACGATTTAAATTCTCGCGTAGTAGCGGTAAAGGCGGACAAAACGTCAACAAAGTTGAAACAAAAGTCGAATTACTTTTCGATGTTAAATCATCTCCAACTCTTTCAGAACATCAACGTGATAATATAATAAAGAAGTTGGGAGACAAAATTGATTCAAATGGAATACTTCACGTCCTTTCTCAATCATCGAGAAGTCAGTGGAAAAATAAAGAAATTACCATAAAGAAATTTATTGAACTACTTCAAAAAGCTCTACAGCAAAAAAAGAAACGAATAAAGACAGAACTTCCACTGTTAGCAAAGACAAAACGATTGGAAACGAAAAAATATCGGGGAGAGATAAAAAAAATGAGAAGATTTATTCTTTAAGTTTTCTAATTTTTTCTAAAAACTCATCGGCTTCTAAACCTTTGAGACCATATTTCTCTATAGATTCTTTTGTAATATTACTAGTGTCAAGATTATCAAATATTGCTTGGAGTTCTGCTTTTGAAAACCTCTCACTATAAATAACATAATCTTCAAATGCTTCCCAAGCATAGGGGACAACTTATTTCACTATTTCACCAATGGTTTCTGCATAAACACGTATTTCGTACTGTGCATGTTTGTCCATTCTTAAATGTAGAAAATGAAAAAGATTGTGTAGATCAATTTTCCAATACCATTCAGTGTACAACGAAAGCGGCAAATTAATTCTAGCAAGTTCGCGAGCTATATTATCATTCAGAAATTCCTCGTAATGTTCATAAGTTGTTTTTTGATCTTGTAGAAGTAGATCTAAAACCTTTTGCTGCAGTTCTGGTGAAATATTTTCCTCTGAACGACCTTGTTTATTTCTAATACTTTGTAGTTTAAGAGAATCAACTGAGGGAATATAAAATTCATCCTTCATTATTGAATAACGACCTGAAAGTTCGTTCACATTTGCAGTTCGGTGACGAATCCACTGCCTCGCTACAAATATTGGCAGTTTTATATGAAATTTTAATTCGACCATTTCGAAGGGTGTTGTATGAAGATGACGCATAAGATAACGAAGAAGAATTCTGTCCTCACTCACTGTTTTAGTCCCTTTGCCATAAGAAACACGTGCTGCTTGAACTATTGATTCATCTCCGCCCATATAATCAACCAATCGAACAAAGCCAGCATTGAGGCATTTAAATTCTTTATCTAAAATTTCTTCTGCTCGTGGATTTATTACATGTGCCATGTTGTTCTTTAATAATGCTTGTGGAAATCAATTTAATAATTCTGGAAAGAAAATACAATAATCGATTACGTTTGTATTTCCATTCATCTTTATTTATCTTTCAAAAATGAAAAATCTATCAAACAAAATTTTGATTAAAGAAATTAAGCATTTATATGCGATAAAAAAATTCGACATAAGACGGAGACTAAAAGACTTTTCAGATATAAAACCTAAAGATTATTTCTACGAGCTAATCTATTGTCTACTTACGCCGCAATCGAGCGCTATGAATGCAGAAAAAGTGGTCGATATTCTTAAAGAGAGAAAATTCCATATTAGGGATATAAACCTGGAATCGATACTTAGGAAAAAAGATTGTTATATTCGTTTTCATAAAACAAAATCAAAGCATATCTTAAAAATGAAGAAACAATTTACGGAGATATTGAACGAACTTAAAAAATGGAAATCAGGTGAAGAACTACGTCTATGGTTAGTGAATAATGTAAAAGGGTTGGGTTGGAAGGAGTCGTCTCATTTTCTGAGAAACATCGGATATCAAAACTTAGCAATACTTGATCGCCATATTCTTAGAAATCTTCAGAGGTTAGGTGTCGTTACAAATTTACCGAAGACCCTAAATGCAAAGAAATATTTGCAAATTGAAAAAAAATTTAAGAAGTTTTCTAAAAGAATAGGTATATCGATGGATGAATTAGATTTATTATTTTGGAGTATGGAAACTGGGAAAATTATAAAATGACTTTTATGTATATTCAAAATATTCACCACATATTGATTAATAGGATAAAATAATAATGAAAGCTCTTGTTATAGGTGCGGGCTTAATGGGAAGTGCAATTACATATGATTTGGCACATTCTGAGGAAGTTGAAAAGGTGCTTCTTGCTGATATCGATATTGGAAAAGCAAAAAACGTCACTAAGTGGATCGGTTTGAATGCTGAAGCCGTCAAATTGGATGTTTACAATTACGATGAAGTTATAGAACTAATGAAACTTGTTGATGTTGTATGCGGAGCGACTTCATACAACCATAATCTTTTATTAACGAAAGCCGCAATCGATTGCGGCAAACACTTTTGTGATCTTGGCGGAAACATGGATGTTGTTTACAAGCAGATGGAACTTGATGAAAAAGCAAAAGAGGCAAACGTGTTGATCGTTCCAAATTGTGGACTCGCACCTGGTTTAGCAACAATACTTGGAGCTAGTGGTTCAAAACTTTTTGAGGTTGTTGATGCAATCCATCTTAGAGTTGGTGGATTGCCTCAAAATCCAAAACCTCCATTAAATTATCAGTTAGTTTTTTCAGCCGAAGGTTTAATTAACGAATACATTGAACCAGCAGAAGTTATACAAAACGGTAATATACGACAAGTACCTTCGATGGATGATATAGAGGAGATCGAATTTCCTCCGCCATTTGGCAAACTCGAAGCTTTTAATACATCGGGTGGAGTATCAACTCTTCCAAAAATGTTTCAAGGGAAAATAAAAGAGTTGGATTATAAAACTATTCGATACAAAGGCCATTGTGAAAAATTCAAGACTTTGCTTGACCTTGGTTTTGCAAGTACCGAAACAATTGTAATAGGCAATTCTATACACACCGCCCGTGAATTCTTTGAAGAACTTCTTAAGAAAAAACTATCGTCGTCAGATCCAGATTTAGTTCTGATGCGTGTTTGGATTAGAGGTTTAAAAAATAATAAGAATCAAACATTAGTATATGAGATGACCGATTACTTTGATGAAAAAACCGGCATCTCAGCAATGATGCGTACAACGTCCTACCCAACGTCAATTATTGCACAGATGATAGTAAAAGGCATCATAAAAGAACGGGGAGTTATTCCTCCAGAGCAATTCGTTCCTGTGCAATCTTTAATTAGAGAATTGAAGAGAAGAAATATCTCTATATCAGAAAAATTACTTTAACCATAAATATCTATGAAACGTCCGATTTCTATCATAATAATAACAAAGTCAAAAGAAAGTGGAGAGGAAATTCACAAACGTTACGATGGTGAATCAAATTTCCCACGATTGTATTTGTTAAAAATTTTATTGCGGTCGATTTTTTCTTTATGAAAAAATATTTTAAAAAATTAGTTATCCTTTTTATACTATTAAACGGTGTAAATTTTTCTCAAAATTCAATATCTATACAATTTAAACAATTCCCATCAAGGAATACAGAAATTGGAACCTTTGTAAAAAACAATATACTTTATGCATCTCTTAATGATATTGCCTATGTACTCGATTTTAGAATTTATATAAATCAAGAAACAAAAAAATTTGAATTTAAAACCAACGAATTCACAATAAGAGTTACCGCCGATAATCCCTATGTAACTATAGTTGATAAAATAGAGAATGCAAACCTTATTCAGCTACCGGTAAATGTCATATATGCAGCCAATTCTTTTTTCGTACCGCTCGACGCATTCATAAAAATTATAAATAATGTATTTTCGGAAGAAATTACGCTTACCGACAAAATAATTGTAATTGGAAAAGAAACTCCAAAATCGGTTTACGATATCACAGGTTTAGGTTTCGAGGAAAAATCAAATGGTTTGCTTATACAAATTTACAGTACAAAGAAATTAACTGATTATGAATGTTGGCCTAAACAGATAGGTAATGATACTTGGCTCTACATAACACTTTCCAATGTGCGAGCAGATGTTAATAAAATAAAAAATTTTAAGCCAACTGGATTAGTAAAGCAAGTGTTAGTTTTTCAATACCCAACCTCTGTTCAACTCACCATTCGTTTAAAAGGGCAAATCAACAGTGCAGAACCAATGATAGCAGAAAACGGGACTGATATTTTCATTGCGGTTCAATTTCCAAGCGTGGAGCAAACAGCTGAGAGAAAAGCACGTAGTTATGAACGAGAGTTACAGCGAGAACGAGATAAATGGAAGTTAGATGTCATCGTTATAGATGCCGGTCATGGAGGTGACGATCCCGGTGCGATTGGTTTGAGAAGGACTAAAGAAAAAGATATAACATTAGGTATCGCTTTAAAATTAGGCAAACTAATTGAAAAGAAACTTCCAGATGTTGATGTCATTTATACACGAAAAACAGATAATTTTGTCGAGCTATATAGGCGTGGACAGATTGCAAACCAAAATGGGGGAAAACTTTTCATTAGCATTCATTGTAATT
>JBBIRP010000121.1:0-6405 GCA_037441745.1 Ignavibacteriales bacterium | reverse complement strand
ACCCACTGCTCGTTTCCCGCGGCATCATACTTGATCGTTGCGTAGTCAGTATTTCCGTTTAGTCCATAACTCTTTCCTGTAACATAAATATTTCCTGCCGCATCGATTACAATATCTGATGGTTGATCACTGGAATTTGCAGGTCCATCGTACCGAGCAATCCATTGTTGAGTACCGCTTGAGTTATACTTAATGGTTACATAGTCAAACATACCGTTGGAGCCTACGCTGTAACAGGTGACATAGATGTTGCTCATCGCGTCGAGGACGATTCCTACTGGAATATCGTCTCCGCCATCATCATATCTGACTTGCCATAGTTCTACGCCTGATGAATCGTACTTAATGGTAAGGTAGTCGGCACCGTACGGCAACTTGGTACTTGTTCCGGTGACGTACACGTTTCATGAGTCGTCAACAGCAACATCGACGGCTTCATCATCGGCAGGCGCCAAACCCGATCCGTAGTTTTTAACCCATGCAGTTCTTACGCTACCTGTTAAGGTCTCAGGCTGCTTGTAACGACTCGAATAGTCTATGAGTTGATTGGTACTTCGAACTTTGAATGTGTAACGCTCACGAATCTCACTTGGTAGAAGATTACTAAGATGTTGACTGACCGATGGGCGAAAAGTATCCCAAGGGACACGTAAGTAAGTTGAGTTTCCCGTTCGTTTATTTTCTGGTATGATTAATCTTCGCTCATGAATTATTTTGTCTGTATAACTTGTTTGTTCCCTAATTGCAAACTCATTTTGTGCTTTGATAACACAGTCAACGATGAACAAAAGTGGTATAATTGCAATGCAACATACAGTAAACTTTTTCATTTTAATATCCCCTTGATATTAAAATATTTTGTTTATAACGATATTGTTCAAAGCTGAGATTAGATACTCACACGCCGACGTGGTGCTGCGGTAGAGAGCGAAGGTTAACTATGAAGAATTTTTACAACATTCTTCGTTTGACTATCGGTGTCACGTCAGCGTACGATCTTTCCGCTTATGTGAAACCAATGTTATTATTACGTTATGAATTTAATTTTTAGTCTTATAAAAAGCAAATTATTGTTATTACTATCTTATTTTGTTATATTTTTCAGTCGTTGATATTCTAACTTTTTCATCGAAAAGTCGTAATAGTTCTATAAAACTAATTTGTCATTTATTTTCGGAGTATTTTATGTTAATTATTTTAAATTCAATTCTATTAATATTTGCATTATTTTTTAATTTATACGGGCAGCAAGAAACACGATTACTACGTTTCCCAACAATCCATGATAATCAAATAGTTTTCACATATGCGGGTGATCTATATACCGTCCCTGCTTATGGTGGTGTTGCCCGCAAGCTGACTAATGATGTAGGATTCGAGATGTTCGCACGTTTTTCACATGATGGAAAATGGATTGCATTCACAGGTCAATATGATGGCAATACGGAGGTATATGTTATACCATCGACAGGTGGTATACCCAAACGTCTTACATATACAGCGACACTCGGTAGAGATGATGTTTCTGATCGTATGGGACCGAATAACATTGTAATGGGTTGGATGCACGATAACAAACACATTGTTTTTCGATCACGTATGAGAGAGTTCAATGATTTCAAGGGTCAATTATATTTAGCTTCGATAGATGGTAGTTTACCAGAACAGATCCCACTGCCACGTGGTGGATTTTGTTCTTATTCACCGGATGATAAAATGCTTGTGTATAATCGAATCTTCAGAGAGTTTAGAACATGGAAGCGCTACCGCGGTGGCTTAACTGATGATGTTTGGATTTATAATTTCGAAACTAAGAAAACAGAAAATATAACTAATAATGAATCATCGGATATTATACCTATGTGGTCCGAGGATAAAATATATTTTATATCCGACCGTGATGTTAATAAACGTATGAATCTTTATGTTTATGATTTGAAAACAAAAGAAACAAAACAATTAACTACATTTACAGATTACGATATAAAATTTCCTTCACTCGGTGATAACGCAATTGTATTTGAGAACGGTGGATATATTTATCGTTTTGATTTAGCAACGGAGAAAACGGAAAAAGTTTCTATTAAAATTGAAGAAGACATGATTGGTGGCAGAGGTGAGATTGTAAAAGTAAGCGACCAAATAACGAATTATGAGATTTCTCCTGATGGAAAAAGAGCGTTGTTTGGTGCGCGTGGAGAGGTATTTACCGTCCCAGCAAAGCATGGCGTAACCAGAAATCTTACAGAAACTCCAGGTGTTCATGAACGAAATTCAAAATGGTCACCAGATGGAAAATGGATTGCATACATCTCCGATGCAACTGGTGAAGACGAAATATATATAGAACCTCAGGATGGTAGTGGTGCTCCAATCCAGATAACTAAGAACGGTCACAATTATAAGTATCAAATAAGCTGGTCTCCCGATTCTAAGAAAATAATGTGGGCTGATCGTGAACAACACTTATATTATGTTGATATTGAAAAAAAAGATGTTAAACAAATAGCATATTCAAAAGTATTTGAGTTCAGTGATTATATATGGTCTCCTGACAATAAATGGGTTGCTTACGTGAAACCAGAAGATGAATGGATGTCGAGGATATATTTATACTCGTTAGAAGATGGAAAGGAATATGAAGCGACTGATAAATGGTATTCATCAGGTCAACCGACTTTTAGCTCGGATGGGAAATATCTATTCTTCGTATCCGATCGTGATTTCAACCCAATCTATAGCGCTACTGAATGGAATCATGCTTATCAAGATATGTCCCGTATTTATTTAATTACATTGTCTAAAGATGTTGATTCACCATTTAAACCCAAGAGTGATGAAGTATCTGTAAAAGAAGAGAAAGCAAAGTCAGAAGAAAAGAAAGACAAAAAGGACGAAAAGAAAGAAGAAAAAGAAAAATCAGTAACTCTAAAAATTGATGTTGATGGATTGAAAGATAGAGTTGTCGGCTTACCAATCGATGCAGCGAATTATAGAAACATACAAACTGTCGGCAATAATGTATACTACCTCAGAAAAAGCAGCAAGGAAGAAAAATCACAGCTATTAATGTATGATTTGAATGAATTGAAAGAAACCAATCTTGGAGAGGTTGATGGATATGAAATATCTGCAGATCAAAAGAAGATGTTGGTCGGAAAAGATAGATTGTATTACATTATTGATTTACCGAAAGGCAAAATTGATTTGAAAGATAAATTAGATTTATCAGATTTAGAAGTAAAACTTGATCGACGTGCCGAGTGGAATCAAATATTCAACGAGTGCTGGCGTCAAATGAGAGATTTTTTTTACGACCCAAATATGCATGGTGTTAATTGGCAAGCGGTGAGAGAAAAATATAAACCTCTTGTTGATTATGTTAACCATCGTGCAGATTTGACATATATTATTGGTGAAATGATTGGGGAAATTAATGCCGGACACACGTATGTCGGCGGTGGTGATTATCCAAAACCAAGAAGGATTAAAACTGGTTTGCTCGGAGCACAGCTTGAGAAAGATCCCAGTTCAGGATATTACAAGATTAAGAAGATTTTACAAGGAGAAAATTGGTATAAAAATTCTCGTTCACCACTCACTGAAATCGGTGTTAATGCAAATGAAGGTGATTACATAATTGCTGTAAATGGAAAACCGACAAATAACATGAATGATATTTATGAATCTCTTGTAAACACAGTAGATAAACAGATAAAATTAAAGTTGAATAAATTACCAGAGGAAAAAGGAAGTAGGGAAGTTACTGTCATTCCTATTGCAGATGAAGGAAATTTATATTACTTCAATTGGGTGCGCAATAACATTAAAAAAGTAGATGAAGCTACAAATGGCAAGGTTGGCTACATTCATATACCAGATATGGGAGCACATGGATTGAATGAATTCGTTAAATACTATTACCCACAGTTACGTAAAAAAGCAGTTATAATCGATGATAGAGGAAATGGAGGAGGTAATGTCTCATCAATGATTATCGAACGTTTACGAAGAGAAATTGCTATGATTAGTATTGCTCGAAATACAATCCCAACTCCTGATCCCGATGCGATGATTTGGGGACCGAAGGTTTGCTTAATCGACGAATTCTCAGCTTCTGATGGTGATATCTTCCCATATCGTTTTAAGAAATACGGACTTGGTAAGCTAATTGGAAAAAGAACATGGGGTGGAGTGGTTGGAATTCGCGGAACACTTCCACTACTCGATGGTGGTTTTATGAATAAACCTGAATTTTCGCGTTATAGTACTGAAGGAAAATGGATCATGGAAGGTCATGGCGTCGATCCTGATATCGTAGTCGATAATGATCCTGCGAAGGAGTTTGCCGGTTATGATGAACAACTTAATAAAGCAATTGAAGTTATTCTTGAAGAGTTAAAAACTCAAGAGAAAACGATTCCACCTATACCGGAGTATCCGAAGAAATAAAGAACCAAGTTCAACTTCCCGAAAGTTCCAAAAAAGAATGCACAAGGTAACTTTCGGGAAGTTTATTTTGTATTTTAATGCGTGATTAAAATCTCGAACTTAACAAAAAAATTTCCAACCGTAACTTCCATCGATAATATTTCACTCAAGTTTAATCAGGGGGTTTTTTGGTTTACTCGGCCCGAACGGCGCAGGAAAAACTACTTTAATGAATCTGCTTGTTGGTTATATCGAACCCGATTATGGGGGTATTTCTATTGATGGTGATAATATTACTAAAAATTGTCTAAGAACACGATATAAAATTGATTTAGTACCGCAATCGTTGACACTTTACGATGACCTTTCTGCAGAAGATAATTTGGAAATCTTTGTTTGGCAGTTTTTTCATATCGAAAAAGCATTATTGAAGGGACGGATAAAAGAAAAGTTGGAATCTGTTCAACTTTACGAACGACATAAAGACAAAGTAAAAACTTTTTCAGGTACTATGAAGAGACGATTAAACCTTGTTTAGAGCATGTTTCATGATCCGCTGATACTTTTATGCGTTGAGCTGACGGTAGGCATCGATCCGCAATCGCGCATTGCTAAATTAGATTATCTTTTGATGTTAAACCAACAAGGTAAATCTATCTTATAAATAGCTCATTGTATAGAAGAAGCTGAACGGCTTTGTAAACGTATCTCCATAATTGACTGTGGAAAAATTATCACAAAAGGAACTATCGATGAATTGATTCAAAAACTTCCATACGATGAGACAATTCTGATAAAAAATCAAATCACCGTTTCGAAGATTGATGCCTTAAAACAATTCGATTCGATCAATGACGATGATGATCATTGCGAACTTAAGCCAAGCATCGGATTCAAGCTCTCACAGTTCCTTTCTTCGTTAGAAAAAAACATGATCAGCTACAAGTTTATTGAGCTGCGTAAACCAACGCTCGAATCTTATTCTTACATATGATTGGAAAGAAAATCGAACGAGTTCTCGATTCTTCAAAAACCTTTGTACTTATCAAATCATACAAGGATGAAAACGGCAAGCATATTCTATTTGATACGACTTTTATCCAAAATTATGTGAAAGAGGGAAAAGTATCGGCGGTGCTTGTGATTCCGTCTGATGTTTCATCAGATACATTTTTCGGATTGAAACTAAAATTCTACTACGATCCATAGAACGATCTTGAAATGCAGATGATAGAAGGTATGCTGCAAAAAACAATTATGACAGAGGTACCTGATGTCTTTATGCAGGGAATGAAAAACCAAGCCGTTAAATTCTTGGGGTTGGATTCAAGTAAAGCTTTTAACAATGAAATTGCTTCAGTTGTAGGAAAATATTTTAATATAGATCCAAAATGCATAACCAATCAACTGGTTGATTCATTTACCTCAATGATGGATGGTAACGAAAGTGTCAGAAATAGTTTCTTTTGAAATATTCTTCAGCTTAATAAAGTACAATTAGTCGGGCAGGACGTAACTAACCCCTTGGTAACTCGAAGTGTAGGTGGCTGGGCGATGATGTTTCTTTTATTTACATTAACTACTTCTTCATCATCTTTGTTTGATGAATAAAAGAGTGGAGTTATACTAAGACTTCTTGATTCACCAATTACACGTGTTCATATCATCTGGAGCAAATATCTTTATAACATGTCGCTTGGATTTATTCAACTTCTTATTTTTTTACCGCTGGCTGCTTGGTTTACAAGATCGACATATTTTCTAAGTTTTTTAACATCGTATTAATAATTATTGCTTCTGCAACTGCATGCACAGCCTTTGGAATGTTCCTTTCAGCAATAAGCAGAACAGCCGGGCAAGCAAATGGTTACGTTATGATTTTTATACTAGCAATGAGTTCCATAGGTGGCGCGTGGTTTCCAACTTCGTTTATGCCTAAGTTTATACAAATTATCGGTAAGTTTACAATCGTTT
>JBBIRP010000120.1:2861-6429 GCA_037441745.1 Ignavibacteriales bacterium | reverse complement strand
CATTTATTTATCGATTTGCCTATATTTTGTTTATCCTCAAGATATCATTAAAGGAAAGAAAGACTTCAGAATAGATTTTGATGTAGCAAGATTCTATAATGATTCGACTGAATCGTATGTTGAATTATATTATGGATTCTCAGAAGGAATACTAACTTTCCGAAAGGAGGATTCTAAATTAAGAGGTGAGATAGTTTTTAATTTAGAAATTCGCGACAGCGTCAGAGTTATTGCGAAAAAGGAATGGTTCGTTCCTCATATTCTTTTCCAACCTGAAAAGTTGGAAACACCTCAGACTTTAGTAGGGATGCAATCACTAAATTTACCTTTAGGAGAATATATTGTAATTCTAAAAGCTTTTGATCAGAATGATCCGACACGTTCAGATAGTTTACGATATCCACTTAGAATCACAACTTATCCCATTGATCAGGAATTTTTTAGCGACATCGAATTTTGTAATTCAATACAATCATCGACAGATACCAATTCGCTTTTTTATAAGAATACTTTAGAAGTAATTCCAAACCCCGGCAGATTATATGGCACTGGGTTGCCTATAATGTACTACTATGTGATTGCATATAATTTATTGTTGCAGAATAAACAAACAAACTTTATAGTCCGCATAGCAGTTTATGATGCAAGCGGCAAAGAAATAATAACTAAAGATAAAACTAAACCGCGTCTCTATAATTCCAGTGTCGAGATTGGAACTATTAATGTTTCGGCGCTTCGTTCGGGGACATACCTGTTCCGTGTATCCTTGCTGGATACATCAAAAGCCTTAATAACGGAAGTGAGTAAGAAATTTTTTGTCTATAAATTCGGCACAATGCCAGATACATCTATAAATATTCCTGATGTAAGTTTTAATGAGAGTAAGTATGCCGTTATGCCCGAGGAAGAAATAAATAAATATTTTGAATATGCAAATTATATTTCCAGTGATTATGAAAAAAAGCAATTTGAGCAATTACATGAATTGAAAGCAAAACAAAAATTTCTTTTTGACTTTTGGCAGAAGAGAAAAATTGGTAATCCTGATTTCGTGGGTGACGATAATTACTATTCTCGTATTAAAAGTGCGAATGAAATGTTTTCGTCAGGTTTTCGCGATGGATGGAAAACAGACAGAGGTCGCATTTACACTATATATGGCCCATACGATGAAATAGAGCGATATTCGAGCTCTACAGAAAGCAATCCATATGAAATATGGCATTACAATAATATCCAGGGCGGAGTGATATTCGTTTTCGTTGATAGGGAAGGTTTCGGAAATTATCAACTCGTTCATTCAACACATCGGGATGAACTTCACGAAGAAATGTGGTATGAACGATACGCATTGAAACTCCATTAGGACTTCGATGAGATACAGAATTGAATTTATACTTTTTCAATTATTCCGCTTTCTGATTTTATTACTTCCATTAAAATCGGCACAGAGGTTTGGTGCATTTATTGGCGCTATTGCATATTATATTGCAGTTGATCGTAGGAAAATTGCCATAGAGAATTTGCGGTATGCATTTCCCGAAAAGTCTAAACAGGACTACGCCAAAATTGCGAAAGGATCATTTAAAAATTTTGCCATCTCACTTGTTGAGTTGTTATGGTTCCCAAATTTAACGGATGGTATTTTAAGAAAGCTCATAAAAACGAATTATTTAGATATGCTTTATAAAAATCATTCAAAGGGGAAAGGATTAATTTTATTATCCGGGCATTTTGGTAATTGGGAATTAATTGCTCTTGGGGTTGCTTATCTTTCAAAATTACCTTTTAATATTATTGTTCAAACGCAGAATAATAAACTTGTGGATGCGGTAATAAATCGGCATAGATGTTTGTTCGGTAATAAAATTGTACCGATGGGTATGTCTATCAGAGAAATTATCCGCACACTCAACGAAAAAGGGATTGTAGCCATAGCCCCCGATCAAAGCGGTGATCGTGAACGAGGAATATATGTAGAATTCTTTGGAAGAGAAGCTGCAACACATCAAGGACCAGCTGTTTTTGCATTAAGAACTGGTGCTCCACTTATCATGGGTTTTATGATACGTAACACTGACGGTACGTACGAAGTCATTTTAGAAGAAATAAATTATACCGACATTGCAGACTACAACGATGAAAATATTTATAAACTGACACGGCGCCACTCAGAACTTTTAGAAAAATACATAAGGCAGTATCCCGACCATTGGTTGTGGATGCACAAAAGATGGAAACACACCAGAAAAGGTAAAAAATAATTTATGGAAAGTAATAAAAAGGTGACGTCAGCGGAAGACTATCCGAACATCGTAATTGTACAAACGGCATTTGCTGGTGATTTAATTCTAACTATTCCTGTAGCTCAGGTTTTAAAACGGATAAATCCATTATCACAAATTGATATGGTTGTGATACCAAGAACGGCAAATATTCTAATGAATCATCCCGACATTAACAAAGTTATTATTTTTGATAAAAATGATAAAGATGCAGGTTTTAGAGGATTGCTGCGTTTGTCAAGAATTCTCAAAGAGAATCAATACGATTTAGCAATCATCCCACATAGATCATTAAGAAGCGCTCTATTAGTAAGGTTTGCAGGTGTGAAACGACGCATTGGTTTTGATAAAAGTGCTGGTAAGTGGTTTTTTACAGATATCGTTCATTATGAGCCTTACGCACATGAAATCAATCGAATATTTCTCTCCTAACTAAACTTGGTTTGAATAATAATGATTTGGTTTACCCCAGATTATTCCCATCATTTCATGATCGAAAAAAAGTTGCACTTTTTTTAACTGAAAATGGAATTCAACATATTAATCAATTAATTGCAGTTGCCCCCGGTTCCGTTTGGAACACAAAACGCTGGTCGAAAGAAAGTTTCGTCGAATTGATAGATAAATTAACAGCAAAGGGATTCCATGTTATTCTGATCGGAGGGAGTGATGATGTAGAATTATGTAAGCAAATATATCTAAGTGTTCCATCAAAGAATGTTTATTCGGCTGCAGGAAAATTTACATTTCTTCAATCTGCCGAACTTATCAGGCGCTGCAGACTCTTAGTATCTAATGATAGCGCTCCAATGCATATAGCTTGTGCAGTGAAAACACCTGTGGTCGCAATATTTGGAGCGACAGCACCTCAATTTGGTTTTGCTCCGTTTGGTGAACATAATGCTATAGTCGAAACTCTTGGTCTGTCGTGCCGACCGTGCAGTATTCATGGTACGGATAAATGCCCCATCGGTACGTTCGAATGCATGAAACGCATTACCCCAGCTCAGGTTCTGAACTATGTTCTGTCTTTACTAAATCAACAAAGAAAGAAAATATGATAACAGAGGATAATGTTATTGAAATAAATCCCAAGAGAATACAGTCTTCTACGATTACAAAAGTAGGGGAAGTCATTAAGAATGGTGGAATAATTGTTTATCCAACAGATACAATTTATGGACTTGGATGTGATGCATTCAGGAGAAAATCGGTAGAACGCATTTTTAAAATCAAGAAACGCTCATTGAGAAATCCAACACTCATTTTGGTTAATACTAAAA
>JBBIRP010000120.1:0-2851 GCA_037441745.1 Ignavibacteriales bacterium | reverse complement strand
TGGTAGATGAATTGGTTAAAGATGTTAGTGATTGTGCGGTAATTTTAATGAAGCGTTTTTGGCCCGGTCCGCTTACGATCGTATTTCGTGCAAGAAAAAAAATAAATCCTCTTTTAGTTTCATGTGACAGTAAAATAGCTATTAGGATTCCTGATCATAAATTCTGTTTAAAACTAATAGATGAATGCAAAACACCGATCGTTTCCACCAGTGCCAATATCTCTGGTTCAGATGTGATTACGACATTTAGTAAACTTAAAAAAGTTTTTCAGAAGAAGGTTGATTTGATGGTGGATGGTGGTGATTTGAAATCTGTTTTGCCATCAACAATCGTTGATGTGTGTGAAGAAAAGCCCGTTGTGATTAGGGAAGGAATCATTTTGCGTAATGATGTTGAAAGATGCTTCAGGTAAAAGTGTTGGAATTTTTAAGTTAAATGCTTACATTATTAAAGAATAATTGAAACCCAAAAAAAACGCTTGGAAAGCGTTTCAATTGCGCCCGTAGCCCAGATGGATAGAGCGACAGCCTCCGGAGCTGTAGGTCGCGCGTTCGAATCGCGCCGGGCGTACATCAAATATTTAGTAAATCATGTACCAGGAAAAATCAATCTATGTTAAAACCTAAAAAGAAGATTACAAAGAAAGAAATAAAACAAGATACGCTTGTAACCTCGTATGCAAAGTTGACAACATTTTACGATGCAAATAAAAAATACTTTAACTATGCATTTACTGCACTCATTGTGATTGTAGTTGCGATTGTCATTTATACGAACAATCGAAAAGCAAATAATGAGAAAGCAGCCACTGAATTGGGAAAGATTTTACCGATATACGAGGCAACCACAAATGATCCGACACAAATTAAATTAGCCATTGATGGAGTACCTGAGCGAGGTATTATGGGGTTAAAAGCAATAGTGGATAACTACGGTAGTACGTCGTCGGGTGAGATTGCTCGTTTGTATTTAGCAAATTGTTTTTTGAGTATGGGAAATTATGATGAAGCGTTAAAAAATTTCGATGACTTTGATAGCAGTAATGATTTATTAAATGCGTCCGCGAAAGCGGGATTAGCCAGTTGTTACGAAGCAAAAGGTGATTATAAAAAAGCTGCGGTCGAATATGAAAAAGCAGCGTCAACTTTTAATAATGAAATAAATACACCCGATTATTTACTTTCCGCAGCTATCTGTTATGGCAAAGCGGGCGAAAAAGAAAAGGCAGTTTCTATACTCAAGCATTTAAAAAAGGAATTCCCAAAATCTTCTAATGCCAGAGAAGCTGATCGATATATAAGTCAGTTTTCGATTTCGTAAATATAGCCGAAATGTTTTAAAGCCCATCACTTGTGCATAAAGTGATGGGTTTTTTTGTTTCGTTTCGAAAATTATTACTTTGTTATAATTAATTTAGGTTAAAAGTGAATTAATAAATGAGTTTTAGAATAAACAAAAATCTCTCTACACAAGTTTTACAATTAGCAATACCCGCTATTGCTGGGTTATCGTCACAAATGATTGTATCGCTTGTAAATACTTCTATGGTAGGTCGATTAGAGAATACACACATCCAGCTTGCAGCTATGGGACTTGGTTTCTTAGGGACGATGGCAATAACAAGTTTTTTTTCAAGTATGAGTACTGGCACGCAAGTTTTAATCGCTCGACGTCATGGGGAGAATAACCCTGTTGGTGTTGGTGAAGTACTCAACAATTCACTTTTTATCAGCATCATGCTCGGTTTAATCATTGGTTCCATCGGTTACTCATATTCTTATAACATAATGGATTTCTTCTCGACTGATGAACAGGTAACTCTTATTGGTTCAGATTATATGCGTTATCAATTTTTAGGATTACCTTTTTTCCTTATGATTGTTTCGTATCGTGGATTTTTTTTTGGGATTGGTCATACAAAAATATTCATGATATCTGCCATTATAATTAATATATTCAATCTTATTTTTAATTACTTATTTATGTTTGGAGCTATTGGCTTTCCAAAAATGCAGCTCGCAGGTGCTGGCGTTGGTTACACGATTAGTATGGTTGTTGGATGGTTGTTTTTCATATCTGTAACTTTTATTAGCGATTATCGAAAAAAGTATCAGTATTACTCAAGATTCAATTTTTCAATAGAAATTATCAATCAAATTTTTAAAATATCATTACCTGTCTCGATCCAGAATATTTTAATATTGTTGGGATTTCTTGTATTTGTCGCAATAACTGGCATCATTAGTACGATAGCACAGGCGGCAAGTAATGTCGTTATAAACGCATTGTTCATTTCGATTATGCCATGTTTCGGGTTTGGCATCGCGGCTCAAACGTTGGTTGGCCAGTCTATCGGTAAAGGGAGCTTTCGACTTGCGACTGCATATGGATTTGAAACAGCGAAGCTTGGAACATTATATACAATATTAATTGGTTTCATTTTCGTTTTCTTCCCTGATGTAATATTAACTCTGCTAACGAAAGACCAAGCCGTTATTTATTCGGCTCGTCAAATTTTACAGATTGCGGGTGTTGCCCAAGTATTTTACGGTTCAGGAATTATCTTTGCTAACGCATTGCAAGCAGGGGGGGCAACAGTGTATGTGATGTTAATAGAAGTTCTTACGCATTGGGTGATATTTTTGCCACTGACTTATTTTTTTGGTGTCAAGTTTAATGGTGGTGTCAATGGAGCATGGATGGCTTTACCAATTTATATTGTTACGTATACCCTTATGAACTTTTTAAGATTTCGTTCTACAAAATGGTTCAGAGTTAAATTGTAAAATCGAGGTGAAAACGAATTGCATTCATTAATAAGCAAATTTAGAAAAGCTATTCTCATTGGTA
>JBBIRP010000119.1:0-6438 GCA_037441745.1 Ignavibacteriales bacterium | reverse complement strand
AGATCGTCCATCACAACCGTGGGTAGAATTTAAATCCGGAGAAAAATGATTTACAGGAGGTTAATATAACTTCATTAAATATCTTAGTTATTTTTGTATTTATTCAGTTTTTTTTTATTTCGTGGATGTGGTATGACTGGTTCTCCAATTAAGCCAATATCCCGTCCTACCGAAAAAATTTATTTTAACTCATTTGAAACCGAATTAGATACAATCGGAATCAAAGGATATGGTTTATTAGGACTTCGTAACAATGAGACTGATATAGGAGATAGAAAATCATTATTAGTTTCTGGTAGTTGTCTTATACCACCTGCGTACATTGAACTACCTGCTGTCAATTACAATCGTTCAATTATGTTCCGATGTTGGGGGAAAAAATTTAGCAGTCGGTGGTGAAGTTATTTTATCAGATAATGAATTCCGGTGGGATAATATTAAGTATTATACTTGTAGATTTGTTGGAAGTAATATCGCTCGAATAAATTTTTATGTCGCCTAATATTTTTTCTCGATATTATTGAAGAGTATTAATTAATGAAAACTAAGACTGCTGGATTTATAATTGGGATTTTAGTATTTCTTATAATTATCATTTTGCCAACATTCAATGTTTTCCAAACAACATCAGAACAGTTGATTGCGAAACAAGAAAATTCATTAGACCCACAAATTATTGCTAAATCGATGCAATCGGTTCTTGCCACTTTGTTGCTGATGGTAATATGGTGGATAACGGAACCTGTTCCTATCCCTGCAACAGCACTGCTTCCAGCCATTCTTTTTCCTATTTTAAAAATTTCGGGTATTCATGAAAACACTTTTTTTGAATTTAATTTTAAGCATACACTCCTCAATTATGCAAACCCTGTAATTTATCTCTTTCTTGGTGGCTTTCTTCTCGCTGGTGCAATGCAAAAGTGGAAACTTGACCGACGACTCACACTCTTCATTCTCACTCGCTGGAGACTCGCAGATAATTCTAAAAATATACTTTTGGGTATGATGATAACAACTGCTTTTGTTTCGATGTGGATTTCGAATACAGCCACGACTGCGATGATGCTTCCTTTAGGATTGGGTATTTTAACACTTGGGGGCGTTAAACCGGGTGAGACACGATTTGGAACTGCTTTGATGCTTGGGATTGCATGGTCTGCATCTATTGGTGGTGTTGGTACGATAATAGGTTCACCACCGAACGGGATCGCACTTGGTATCCTTAACTCAACCTTTGGGAATGATCCAAGCTATCAAACAATAACATTTTTAGATTGGATGAAGTTCGGTGTACCGTTCGTTATTCTTGCAATACCTATTGCGTGGCTATTTCTTATAAAAATTTTCCCACCAGAAATAACTAGATTACAAGGGGGAAAAGAAAAACTTCTGAATGAACAATCATCCCTCGGTAAACTAAGCATTGCGGAAAAACGTACAATTTTTATTGTTTCACTTGCCGCTTTGCTCTGGGTGTCAAATCCATTCTGGAATTTTATTCTTCCAAGATGGTTATTTATACAATCGGTTTGGATAGATGAATATTCTATTGGTTTGATTTGTGGTGTCTTACTTTTTCTGATTCCCGTTGATTTGACAGAAGGTAAATTCCTCCTCGATTGGAGAGATGCAAAATTTGTCGATTGGGGAACGTTAATTTTATTCGGTGGGGGAATAGCTTTATCTGATGCGATGTTCAAAACAGGTCTTGCAATATGGATAGCCGATTCGTTCATCGGAATGTTCGGTACTCCTTCAACTCTGATTTTGATGATGTTGATTATTCTATTAGCTGAGCTACTGACAGAAGTGACATCAAACACAGCAGTAACATCGATGATGGTACCAATAATAATCTCGATTGCATTGAAAGCCGGCAGTAATCCTAAAATCCTCGCTGTTGCAGCAGCAGTTGGTGCGTCAATGGCTTTTATGCTGCCAGTTGCAACACCACCAAATGCACTTGTTTATGGAACCGGTTATGTGACACTTAAAGATATGATCAGGGCAGGGATTGTACTAGATTTTATCTTCTGGATTTTAAATGCATGCATTATCATAATAATTGGACAATACTTGTTTTTGGTTTTTTAAACGATTATGTTAGTATATTGTTTAAATTATAAGTGCCCGTGTGGAAAGATCACAATGTACCAGTGGACTATGTATACCTGAAAATTACTAATAATTTAAGTTGATTATTTTTTTCAACTAATAGTTTTACATTATGCAGAAACTCCGACAGTATTAGATATGAATTCGTTATCAACAAAGATTTATATTTTATCTTTTTTTAGTTTTTCAAATTTTAAGAGGATATCAACCAATCCAATACATTATGCTAAATTATATGATAGTGAAAATGGATAAAAAATATGTAGCCTTCTTTTTGTTAGTTATTCTCATGATGGGTTGCAATAAAAAGACGGGTGGTATCACCTCACTGTCAAATGAAGATACTTATGATGTGGACAGAAAGGGAATTCCAAAATTTGTAGCTGCGGACTACATCGAGCTTGGCAAGATTGCTCGCATATCAAAATTTAGATCATCTGAAGGACATGACTATTCGGATGATTTCGAACATTGTAGAAGTATGAAACATTACTTCAATCCAAAAGATAACATTGATTGGTCAACCATAAAAATATTTTCACCAGTTAGAGGTACAGTTTTAAAAATATTTCAAGAATGGGCGGGGACACAGATCCAAATAAGATCAAAAGAATATCCCGCATTTTTCTTCATTATATTTCATGTGAATTTAATCAGTCCTTTGAATGTAGGCGATACAATTACAGTGGGAGAACTACTTGGAACACACATTGGCTCACAAACGATGTCAGATATAGCAGTTGGTGTAAGTACACCAGGTGGATGGAAATTAATATCGTACTTTGATGTTATGACCGATTCAGTTTTTCAAAATTATCAACTGCGAGGATTAAACTCACGAGCCGATGTAATTATTTCAAAAGCAGAAAGAGATGCAAATTCTCTAACTTGTAATGGTGATACGTTTACAAATTCTGGCACATTAGAAAATTGGGTGATGTTAAATTAGTAGAGAGCGATTAGTTACCAAATTCCTATTTGTAAATTTATCCCTCACCACACTTTTCCCAAACTCAACGATATAAAGAATCCACCAAACTCTTTCATCTGTTTATTATACATGCTTCTGATTCCCGATTTATATGGAATTAGATAATACCGAAGATTCAAACCCATCAATGTAGAACGCTCAGAACCAAAATAAGCTCCAAATCCAAGATAGCCTCCGAATGTATATCTCGGACTGCCATTTCCAAGTGCCGAAAAATAGTCATCATTGTAAGGGAATACATAAATCATTGTTGGTCCCGCAGCTGCATTTACATAGGGGCGAAAATTATCAACAATTTCATCCTTGAACAAACGATATTGTCCTCCTATGAATAATGGGAATATAAGAAATCTGTTTATCTTTCCCGGTGTGTAAGTTTCTCCGGTGTAATAATCTATATAATCGACTTCATTTTCGTCACTTGCTTCAGAAATTGAAAAGCCAATAAATCCCGAAATATTGTCAGTATATTCATGACGGTAAAATGTTCCTAAGCCAACTCCCCCCATCGAAACAAGAATATCGATACCCCATGCGTCTTTTCGTATCGTTGAATCCTGTCCAAATAAACTTCCAACTACTAATAAGATAAGTATCGTTAGTATTTTAAGAGATTCAACCATCATTTTATTTTCGATGATACATTAATTATTCTACTAAAAATATTCCGAATTTCAAATATTTTGTTTCGGGCATTGAAGGCAAAACTGGATGGTCGGGAGCTGCACCATGCCATTCGAGCATTGCTATTGTTCTGCCTGCTTCTATTGCTGCTTCATTGATTATTTCTCTAAATGTTTCTTCTGTGATATTGTATGAACATGAAGCTGTAGCCAGTATGCCTCCTTGTTTTAATATTTTGAATGCATTTATATGAATTTCTTTATATCCTCGCTTTGCTTTTTTTATTGTTTTCTTACTTTTTGCAAATGACGGTGGGTCAAGATTTACAACATCGTAGATTCGATTTTCTTTCACTGCCTTTTCAAGAAAATCAAACGCATCAATTACTTGGAAATTAATAATGGAATCAAATCCATTTTGTTTAGCGTTATTCTTGGCTCTCTTTATTACAGAGTCAGATATATCGATTCCAATTACGCTTTTGGCACCTGCGTAAGCTGCATGCAGTGCAAATCCACCTTCGTTACAAAAACAGTCGAGCACTTTCATATCTTTTACGTAGCGCCTGAATATTTTTCTGTTCTCACGTTGATCTAAGAAGAAACCTGTTTTCTGTCCATCTAATAAATCGATTGTGTACTTGATACCGTACTCATCGATAGTTACGGGTTCGATGTTTCCACGAATAACCCCCTTCCGACGCTCTAAACCTTCTAAATTACGGATTAATGACTCATTCCGTTCAACAATACTACATGGATGGAATAATGATTCGAGAACATCACAGATCAATGTAATCCGCTTGTCCATCCCAAAAGAAAAAGTTTGTATAGACAGATGTTGATTATATTTGTCAATTATCAAACCGGGTAATAAGTCACCTTCACCATGTACAACTCTGTATGTCTCAGTTTTAGAGTAAATTTTTTGTCGTAGAGCATTAGCAGTTACAATTCGTTTTTTAAAAAATTGGAAATCGATATCCTCTTCTTGACGGGTGAGCAGACGAATGGCAATTAAAGAGTGAGGATTGAAAAATCCAATTCCCAAAAATTTATTTTGATAATTATAAAGTTCAACTATATCCCCTGCTTCTGGTTCACCTTTTATCTCAGCGATCTCGTTACTGAATGCCCATAGGTGACCATTAATAATTCTATGGTCTTCATTTTTTTTTAGTATTACAGATTTCATATAAAAACAAGATAAGAATGTCGCAACACAATTCCAATCAGATTAAAACCCCGACTAAAGTCTTGAACTTTAAATTGTTTTTTATTATCTTGAATTCACAAACTTTAAATTTAAGAGGTTTAAATGGCAAAAATTGAAAAGTCAAAACAAGTTAGAAAATCGAAACATGATGAAATATTCCCGCTTGAGCGTGAGAACTATATCATTTTACTAATCGGTTTGATTGTAATTATTCTTGGATATATTGCACTTGCAGGTAACAAAGTTGAGGGTTTCTCACAATTAAATATAGCGCCATTGTTGCTTGTTTTAGGTTACTGTGTAATTATTCCGCTTGGAATTATGTACAGGAAGAAAGAGAAACAAAAAACGACGGATTCAGTTTCAACACCCAAAACTAATTAGTGATTTGCAAGAATTGTTTTACTATGTACTTCGTGACAGTTTAACAGGTACTTACATAATTATTAAAAAAATTTCACACTGATATAGCGTAATAAATTTCGCTTTAGAATAGAACGCTTACTCATCCACCATTTTCATGAACCTAAAACTTTAATTACGACATGTAAAAGTTCTTCTGGGTCGTACGGTTTTGAGATGAAATCGTTTGCTCCTAATTTTATACATTCTTTCGCTATCTCAAGATCGTCAACGGCGGAAAGCATTATAACATGAGGAAGTCGACTTATTTTTTTCATCTCTTTTAAAGTTGTTAACCCATCGATCTTTGGCATTTTGACATCTAGTAGGACTATATCGTACCTATTATTCTTAATCAATTCAAGCGCAATATCACCATCTTCTGCTGTATCAACATCGAAGTTTTCTGCTATAAATTGTTCTTTAAGGCTTCTTAAAAGGTCAGTGTTATCGTCGACGCATAGCATTCTTAAGTGAGAGATCATGGATATTCCTAAAATAAATAATATTATAATATGTCCAATTTACGAAAGGAATTATTCAATGTCAATACTATTTTTAGAAAAATGTGATAATCATAGAATTTTTTTATATTTTGATTTGATGTTTAATAAAACCTATTATATTCTTCAAATACAAAACTTGACAATTGGGTTTGCTTTGCATATATTTTGATGAATTCGAATTATATGGAAGATTAAAAGATGGTAACAGAAGAGAATAAACCACGAAAAATTTTATTAGTTGATGATGAAGTCGGTTTTGCTGATCTGCTTAAAGACTTATTAACAATGGATAATTATGAAGTTGAAGTAGCAAATGATGGACAAGAAGGTCTTGAGAAATTACAAACTTTCCATCCCGATGTAATCATTTCTGATATTGTTATGCCGAGGATGAGTGGTTTTGAGATGTTCAAGAAAGTGAAATCAACGCCTGAAACAGCTTCCATCCCTTTTTTATTCATTACAGGTTTTCAAGATGATAGAGTATTAGCCGAAGCAAGGGGAATTGGAATTTTTGGTATTCTGCGGAAACCGATCGACGTTGAGCAGATTGAAAATCGTGTTATGGAACTACTGGAGAAAGAT
>JBBIRP010000118.1:0-6506 GCA_037441745.1 Ignavibacteriales bacterium | reverse complement strand
TCTTAAATTGTACATTTAAGGTAGAGGTTTATTCATTTTAAACAAACAATAACTAAAAACAATAAGGGGTATTATATGAAACGTCTTATACTATTTTCCTTTATCCTGGCCATAGTTTTAACAAATTTTCTTTTTGGCCAATTAAAAAACAGTTCGTCAACGATGGAAACAATGAAACCCAGTGGGTTGACATCCAAGTAATTAGTTGACTCGATTCCGAATAAAATCTCTTATCAGGGAGTTTTATCAACATCTGGTGGTATTCCTGCACCAGATGGTAACTATGATTTGAAATTTGAACTTTTTGATGTTGCAAGTAGTGGAACTGCATTGTGGACTGAAACCCAGACAGGTGTGGTTGTGAGTAAAGGAACGTTTAGTGTAATGCTTGGGGCTGTTACACCTTTACCAAAAATTTTTTATAAACCACTGTGGGTTGAAGTAACTGCTATCGCAGGACCTGGTATGACTTCACCGATTGTTTTTTCGCCTCGAGCAGAATTAGCATCAGTTCCTTATGCATTAGGACCGTTTGTACCACACGGCAGTGATTATTATCTACCATCAGGTAATGTTGGTATTAATGGACCTCCATCAGAGAGTTGGTTTGGATTGGATGTACTTAGTCCATCTCCCGCAGTGAGAACAAAAATGACTTCACCATCCTTCTCAACTGGTTTTTGGGCAGATAAATATGATGCCTCGAGTAATAATTATTTTGTTCTTCGAACTAACGGCATAGACCATTGGACACTTGGTACAATTGGTAATAATGATTTTTCTATATATAATTGGTCTCCTCGTTATACTTATGATTTGTACATCACTCTGGATGAAGGCTTAGTAGGTATTGGCACTCCTACACCAACAAAAAAGCTGGATGTTGCAGGTTCCGTAAATGCAAGGGATACAGTTTTTGCTAAATCTTTTATGTTCAATTCACCAGAAACAAGTTATGTGAGTGGAACTTCTTGGGCTTCAGGTCGGTCCTTGAGTATTCCTGATTCATTTAAATATATTGGAGGATTATACAATAGTAAAACATCAAATGGTGCTTATTATGAAGTTGATCTTCAAATACCAAATGGAGTACAAGTTTTATCTATTGATGTTTTTGGTTATGATGGTGATGCAACGACACAATTATCTTATATTTTTGCAAATCGTCCCAATTTAGCCGGTGGTGGAAATCGCTTAGCCTCTAGCTCATCAGGAATTTCTTTTTCAAGTGGAGCAACTACGATTACTGCTACTTTTTCACCCCCTTTGATAATTAATAATGCTAATAATTCATATTATATTGAATTATTTATGCCACCAACATCCCTGGTTCGTTACTTAGGGTATAGAGTTACTTTTATTCAAAATGGACCAGGTCCGATTACAAATACGGCACCTTCTCCTTTAAGTCCAGTAGACAATATCGCCGTTCCAACAGAAGGAAATGAATTTCAAGGTAGTACTGTTCGTTATTGAAATTAAATAAATTTTAAACATAAGGTAAAAACTATGAAAAGAAAATTTATAATAATAATGATGTTTACTATAACGAACTGTTTTCTTTATAGTCAAACATTGCAAAATCCTTGGAAAGTAATAGATGGTGGGGGTGGAAGATCATCGAGTGGTAATTTTTCACTCATTACGTCTATTGGTCAACCAGCAGTGCTTAAAATGGTAAACGCTGAGACGAATGAGATACTCGAAAGTGGTTTCATCCCCGGGGTAAGATTTTATAGTGGTATATGGACTACCGCTTTAATTACACCTCAAATTTCTTGGAATTTACTTTCGGTACCACTCTTAACAAATGATATGCGAAAAAATATTTTATACCCTGATGCAATATCTCAGGCATTCGCGTACGAACCAGGGGGATATTTTAAGGTTGATACACTTGAAGTTGGAAAAGGATACTGGGTAAAATTTACGAGCCCTCCTCCGAGTCCCTATGTAATTAATGGTTCAGCAATAGCTAAGGAAACTTTGTTTGTCTATCAAGGCTGGAATATGATTGGACCATTAACATACCAAACATTAACTTCTTCAATAAGTCCGCTGCCACCTGTTGGTATAATCTCGAAATATTTTGGGTATAAAGCTGGAGTAGGTTATTTCCAAACTGACACTTTAAACCCGGGGAATGGTTATTGGGTTAAAACCGATCGAGCAGGATACATTGTGATTTCAGGATCGAGCTTCCTAAATGAACAATATTCAGAATCTGCAATAAACGAGAATGATGTAAATAGTTCGTATTCAGGTAATCAACCTAAGCTTGAAGATGAATTTTCGAAATTGGTTTTTATAGATAAGGGGGGTAATGAAAGGAAGTTGTACTTCACATCAACATCTAAGAAAGTAGATGAATATGAATTGCCTCCTATTCCACCCGAAGGATTAGATGTTCGTTTTGTATCTGGTAGATATGTTGAATCACTAAATTCTGAAAATGGTATTCACCAAGAATTTCGGATGCAAATTACTGGATGCGAGTTTCCTCTTACGTTAAAATGGAGTAGTACTTATTCTGAGAATGGGAAATTTGTATTGAGCATTAAAAAAGTAGATGGAAAGCAGAAAGAATATGATTTAGGACTATCGGGTAGTTTGACTATTGATGAAAATAATTTCGCTAGTGCTAAACTAATTCATAGAGGGAGTACATCAAAGGAATTACCAAAAGTATTTGCATTACATCAGAATTATCCTAACCCATTCAATCCAACGACAAAACTTAGATATGATTTACCAACTCAATCACAGGTAAGCATAAAAGTCTACAATGTGTTAGGTGAAGAAGTTATGGTACTTGTAGACGAAGTTCAGGAAGCTGGATTCAAATCATTAGAATTCAATGCGAGTGCACTACCGAGCGGAGTATATTATTTACGTATTCAGGCAGATAAATTTTCTGATATTAAGAAAATGCTGCTTATTAAATAACCGCCAAAAAACAGTAATATCTAAAACGAAAGAGTCCCGTTTTTTGGGCGGGACTCTTTGCGCTCTATTACTTCTACCTTTTTACTGCTTCACCAAAGGTAGCATTCTTTGGTCCAGTTTACCTTCTTTACAAGCCGATAGAAAACTGACTTTTTACAAATGTATTTAATGAAAAGAACTTTGAGCGAAGATAAACTATTGGTAATTTTTTAAAAACTCAATCAGTAATCTGACTCCAACACCTGAGCCCCCTTTTGGAGAATAGGGAAGAGCTTCTTCGAGTATGGCGGTACCAGCAATATCGAGGTGAACCCACTTTATTTCTTTATTTTTTGGAAGAAACTTTTTCAGAAACAAAGCAGCTGTAATTGCCCCTGCCCATTTGCCACCAACATTTTTCACGTCTGCAACATCGCTCTTAATTTGCTTTTGATATTCGTCGTAAAGTGGTAACTGCCAAACTCTTTCGAATGTTTTTTCACCAGCTGCTTTTAGATTTGTCATTACTTCGTCATCGTTGCCAAACATTCCAGTTGCATGTTGCCCGAGCGCTACTACACATGCACCTGTAAGTGTTGCTAGATCTATAACAATTTTTGGCTTGAAGTTTGATGCAAAAGCAATTGCATCTGCAAGAATCAGACGACCTTCAGCATCTGTATTGTCGACTTCTGAAGTTATTCCACCGTAATGTTTTATAATATCTCCTGGTTTCATCGCAGATCCACTCGGTAGATTCTCGGTTGCTGGTATAAGCCCAACTAAGTGAATAGGAAGATTTAATCTTGCTGCAGTTTCGATTGTTCCAATAACTGCTGCAGCACCCGACATATCCATCTTCATTTCAGCCATTCCAGTTGATGGTTTGAGCGAAATACCACCGCTATCAAATGTAATGCCTTTACCAATCAACACAATCGTGTCTAAGTCTTTGTTCTTAAAATTATAATCAAGGATGATAAATCTTGGTTCTCTTGTACTGCCGGAGTTTACCGCTAACAGGCCACCAAATCCTTCTTTTTCAATTTTTTTCCTATCCCATACAATTGTTTTGTAACCAAATTTTTTAGCTGATTTTTTTGTAACTTGTGCCAATGATTCTGGGAATATCTCATTACTGGGAGCATTTGATAAATTCCGGGCTAATGTTGTTCCTTCGCAAATGATCTGAACCTCTTTCAATCTCTTTCGTATTCCCCTAAGGGTTGTTCGATTCGAATCGAATATTGTAATTACTTCGATGTGCTTTTTTCTCTCCTTCTTCTCAGTAAGATATTTATCAAACTTGTAAAGGGATAGATAAGCACCTTCAGCTACAGCTGAGGCAATATCTTGAGTGCTAAATTTATTAACATTTGATGAATAATGAGGATGATATAATTCGAATGCTAAGTGTTTGATGTTAGTCTTTTCAGCAGTCTTCGAAACGTTTGCTGCTGACCGACGGAGCTGTTCGAGTGATAAATCTTTTTGTTCTCCCAAACCAGCAATGTAAAGACGAGGTGAAGCAATTTCCTTTTCTGTGTGGAATAAAACGATTTGGTCGTTTTTCCCCCTGAAATTTTCTAACTCGACAAATGAGTCTATTCTCTTCCCAAATATTTTCTTCAATTCTTGCAATTTATCATGGAGCAATTTTTTATCTTCTGGGATAAATATTACAACAGCATCTGCATTCATTCGTTGAAGTGTCGATTGTTTTGATTTAATTCTCATGCCTTACCTTATTCATATTTTTATATTTTATTTATCATCACTAGTTGTTCAAAAATTTACCAGCTTTTTCGATAACTTTTGGAATAATATCGTCTAATTTCACATCGAATAATCTAGCACCAGCAGCGTTCATATGTCCATTACCACCAAATTCTTTGGCAAGTTCATTTATTGGAATATCACCTTTAGAACGGAAACTTATTTTTACGCCTTTCGGTAGTTCATTGAACAATATTCCCACTAAAACTCCCTTGATGCTCATCGGATAAATAGTGAAATTATCAGTTTCAACTTCGTTTGTTCCTGTTTCTTTGAACATTTTTTGAGTGCAAACTATGTAAGCAAGTTTACCATCATAGCTGATTTTAAGTGTATCGAGTGCTTCACCTAAAAGTCGCATTCTACCGGGACTCCAGTTTTCATAAACGTTTACAAATATTCTTGTTGGATCTGCTCCAAGTTCAATTAAGTGAGCAATTATTTTGTGTGTCTCGCTATCTGTTCTTGGATAACGAAAAGAACCTGTGTCGGTCATTATTGCGGTATATAGTGCGGTTGCAATCTGTTTGTCGAGCTTGATTTCTTCTGTCTCTCTTAGTAGTTTGTAAACAATCTCACCCGTAGATGTTGCATCATCATCTATTAAATAATAATCGCCAAAAGGGTGTGGTTCAAGATGATGATCGATGACAATTTTGATTGCTTTTGATTGCTTCACAAAAGGTTCTAAACTTCTTAGGCGATCGGGCTGATTTGTGTCGAGGATAAAGATTACGTTTGAGTTTAATATATGATCACGATGTAGTTCGGGTAAGAAAGATATTATTCTTTTTTCTTCATCTAACCATTGATAATTATCGGGAGTTACATTATGGTTGATAATAGCTGATTGTTTTCCTAATTGTCTTAATGCTCTGTCGATTGCAAGCTCGCATCCTATTGCATCACCATCAGGATTTACGTGAGTTGTAATCAAAAAATTTTGGTGTTGAAGTATAAGTGTTTTTAACTGTAAAATTGTTGTCTTCATTAATTTTTTTAGAATATTTTGTATTAATAATTTAAAATATAATAAAAAAGCGAGAATTTCTTCTCGCCTTTTAAATTGCCTTGAACAATTTAGGTATTTATTATCCAAGTTTCTCCATGATTTAATAATTTCTCAAGATCACCTTCTCCTTGTTTTTGAATTGAGTCTTTTATCTGTTGTTCGACAATTTCTTCATAACGTGGTCGTTCAACCGCATATAACACACCAATTGGTCTTGGAAGTTCAGGAAAATTTGACATCCGAGCAAGTATAAATGAAAGCATTGTATCTTTTTCATTATGTACTATCAGATCATTAACTGAATACTTCCCATCTTTTAAAGAAACGATAATAGGTGTGAATCCCTCAAGTTTGATACCTTTATCATTTTCTTTACCAAATATTAATGGCTTGCCATTCTCGAGAAAAACAACATTGTCTGGTTTTGTTTCTTTCTCCGTAAATTTATAGAAAGCTCCATCGTTGAATACAACGCAGTTCTGATAAATTTCAATGAAAGCAGTTCCCTTATGTTCGGCAGCCCTGCGAATAATTTGTTGTAATGTTTTTTGGTCACGATCAAGTCCACGTGCAACAAAAGATGCTTCAGCCCCAAGCGCCAATAACAACGGATTGAATGGGTGATCTGGGACTCCATAAGGACTGGATTTCGTTATCTTTCCAAATTCTGATGTAGGTGAATATTGACCTTTGGTCAGACCGTAAATTTGATTATTGAATAATAAAATTTTTACATCTATATTCCGACGACAAATATGTATTAAATGATTGCCTCCAATACTCATACCGTCTC
>JBBIRP010000117.1:0-6546 GCA_037441745.1 Ignavibacteriales bacterium | reverse complement strand
CATCACAGCATGGCGACAAGCACGTATGTATATGTAAATCTGCTCTATAATATCTGAGCATTACTCTGCCGAACTCACACCCATTTCATATAACTGACCAACTATTTGGAACGACGAATTTCTACTGAGCAGTAGCGGTACATTTTCTTCACACGCTTTATTAACAGTATCCTGGTCAGGTTCTCTTCCCTGTGCGATTATTATGGCAGAGAGATCTTTCAAAACGGCAACTGCTACTATGTTAGCATGGCTTTGCATCGTGACCCAGATGTTCCCAGCCTTGCTATTCGCAATCACATTACTTAACAAATCACTGGCGTAACCACCGGTTACGTCTTGATCCAGTTTTTCCTCGCCACAGAGTACGTGCAGTTTCAGTTTATTTACAATTTCTCGGAGTTTCATTCTTTACTCTCCAAATTTCCCTCCAATCTCTGGCTATGTTTTAGTACAGTTTCGAGGAGGGTACTCGAAAGTTCTTCAAACTTTTTTAGGGAAACAAATACGCAATCATCGAAGAAAGAGCGACCCAGGACCACATCTTCAGCAAAAGACATGCATGTCGGCGAACCGCACACTCCGCAGTCAATTTTTGGAAGTTTATCATATATATCCTGTTTCTGTTGCATTTTCTCGATTGCCATCGATATCTCCTTATCCAAGGGTTCGATAGGATGTGGCACGATTTTTCCGGAGAGCGAAAAGAAATTTTTCTGATAAAGGTTTCTTATTTTTTCACGATCCTGACACGGTTGAGATCCGTATTTTTCGAGCATTCTTAAAACCCGTCCCCGTGCGATATACGGATTTTCGACTGAAAGAGACCCGCCAACACAAGCTGTGGGGCATGAATGCACTTCAATGTATTGCACATCTTTCATTTTATTATTTTCTATATCTTCCAGTATTCGTATTACATCACTTAAGCCGCCCACTGCTAGGCAATCCTCTGCTTTGAGGCACCCGACCTGACCACCCATAATGGGCCAGCCGAGTCCGAGCCCGCGTACATCTTCTCTGCCGCCATCTTCTGTATTTTGTGATAATACCTGAAGCAATGTATTGTAAATATCGGCGATTGCGATTGCACCATCTATGAAGGAGTGTTTTTTCCTTGGAGGATTTTTTATAGAAAGCATCTTGGCGGGGCAGGGTGTTATGTAAATCGCACCAATTTCGTTAATTTTCAGGCCTAATTCCTTCGACTTAATATTTTTTACTTCACGTGTTGCTATCTCCATTGGAGATTCTATGGGTATAATATAAAAGGTTAGGATATCTTATCTGAATCAGCCTGACTATAGCTGGACAGAATGCAGATATCAGAGGACGGGGTGATTTATTTGTATCAAGGTATTCCTGGATTGCAATACTGACAGCCTCCGATGCGCACGCCACATCATAGGAATAATCAAAACCAACTTTGGTTAAAGCATGCAGTATCATTGCGGGCGTTGTATTTTTGCCAAACTGCGCATAGAGAGACGGGGAAGGAATTGCAACAGTATATTTAAATTTTGAAAAATCTTTAAATGAACTTGTGAGAGGGACAATCGCATTATTGGGACACACTCTTACACATTCACCGCAATCAATACAACGGTCTTCGAGCAAAACAGCTTTTTTCTGTTTCACACGAATTGCCTGCGTTGGACATACGCGCATGCATGTCATATGCCCGTCGCATAATTCATCAATGATCTTTATTGAATGTATATCTTTGTCCATTTTAATTAATATTAATCTCAATAAATAGTTTCGTCCCTTTTCCGACGATTGATTCTATCTTAAAAATATCAGCATTCTTTTTTATGTTTGGAAGCCCCATACCCGCACCAAAACCCATCTCACGCATTTCGGGTGTTGCTGTAGAATATCCTTCCTGCATTGCTATCTTAATATCCGGGATTCCCGGACCTTCGTCATCAACAGTAATTTGTATAGAAGATGGTGTCACTTCAATTGTCATTATTGCTGCTTTTGCATACATTACCACATTCATTTCGGCTTCATAAGAGGCAATTGCAACACGTCTTATAACGTTTGTATCAATACCGAGCTGTTTCAAAATCGTTTTGATTTCTGTAGATGCCTTTCCGGCGTTATAAATATGTCCACCTTGAATTTTAAATGCCTGTTTGAAAACACTATTCATGTTTCCTTGGTTGTTCTTCACAAACCATCGTTGGTCTTAATCCCCGGCTGTACAAGAGACCGCAGGCCTCAAACATCGAATATTCGGTTCCTAACAATGCCAGTCCTTTTTCTTTTGCCACTGAAATAACTGCAGGATCCGGTTTTTTCCCTCTTACAAAAATTACCGCACTGATTTCAGCAATATATGCTGTTTGAATGGTCTGTACGGTTGCCAGGCCTGTCAGCAGAACAGCCCCCGACTGCGAAAAAGCAAGGACATCGCTCATCAGATCAGACGCACAGCCGTATTTTATATTGTAATTATCGGATTCATCGCCCGCGTATACTTCACAAGACAATATCATGGCAATTTCCTTTAAATGCATCATTTTTCTTTACTCCGCCGGTTTAGTTACTTTTTCATTAACTAATTTATCACCCAGAACTATTTGTCTTCCCGAAGGAATCCTTGTAGCCGGACAATGGCTCCAGCATTGACCACAGCCAGTACATTTTTCGGTATCAACATACCGCGCCTTTTTCCTTACCTTTATTTTAAAATTCCCCATATAACCGCTTACAGATTCGATCTGGGAATATGTCATAAGAGTAATATCTTTTCTATGTCCAACCGATACCATTTTGGGTGTAAGGATACAAGCGGCGCAATCAAGTGTCGGAAAAGTTTTATCAAATTGTCCCATTCGCCCACCAATAGTCGGTTCTTTTTCAACCAGATATACATGATATCCCGCGTTTGCAATTTCAAGGGCTGCCTGTATACCCGCGATTCCTCCGCCTACAATAAGTGTATTCTTATTTATTTTTGATTTTGTAATTTCGAGTGGTTCATGAAGTGCTACACGTTTAACTGCGGCATTTACAAGAGCGCAGGCTTTCTGGGTTGCCTCTTCACGGTCATCGTGTATCCATGAACAATGCTCTCTGATATTTGCAATCTGTACAAGGTAACGATTAAGACCCGCAGATTCAGCGGCTAACCTAAATGTGAGTTCGTGCATTAAAGGTGAACATGCGGCTACAACCACTCGATTTACACCAAGGTTTTTAATATCATCTTTGATCAAGCCCTGCCCAGGGTCAGAGCACATAAACTTATAATCACGTGCTACTACAACATTTGGCTGCTTCGAAATAAAATCTCTAACTGCGGCAACATTAACAGTTGCTGCTATATTTACACCACAATGGCAGATGTAAACTCCTATTTTTACTTGTCCGTTTTTTTCCATCTTTCAACCTAAAAATGTTTAAGTAACTTTAATTTTTTCATTAAGCTATTACCATTGAAGATATTTTCTCCCCAACAGGTATAAAAACTGAATCAAGACCTATCTTTTCACTTGGTAAACCAAAAACAATTCCCAATAATTGTGTAAAATAGAGAATAGGCATATTAAACTTTGTCTGGTAGATACTGTTAATTTTATCTTGATATGCCTCTAAATTAAAATGACATAGCGGGCATGTAGTAACAATGACATCTGCCCCATGAGATTCAGCACATTCTAATAATTCTTTATTAAGCTTCAGTGCAGTTTCTTCGAAAGTCGTCATCAACATTCCCCCACAGCATCTTACCTTCATTGGAAAATAGACAATCTCTGCGCCACACTTTTTGAATAATTTATCCATCAGAGTTGGGTTTTCTTGATCATCAAATGTTTTATCCGGTCTAACAATTTGACATCCGTAATAGGGTGCGATCTTCAAACCATGTAAGTTTTTCTTTATCTTTTTTTGGATTGCTTCAATGCCGACATCATTCATAATAACATCTAAAGGATGGCGTACTTTGGTATTACATGAATAACTTAATCCTGCTTCGGACAATGCTTCATTGACATCTTTGTGCATTTCTGGTATATGGTTGAGTATACGATTAGTTTTCGAAAGAATTGTAAAACAAGAACTACATGGCGCAACAATGTCCAATCCCATTTTCTCTGCCAATGCTAAATTTCGAGCAGAAACTGCTAACGAAACTGTCTCCTTAACGGACATATAAACTGTAGCACCACAACAATTCCAATCATCGATTTCGATTAACTCTTGATCAAGTGTTTTAAAAACTTCTCTAACTGATTCATCATAACCGCGTGCAGTTTTTTCGATACTGCATCCAGGATAATATGCGTATTTCATTTTATATACCTTTCTGTGGTTCCAGTTCTAATTCACCAAGTGCTTTGTAACCAACAAAGTCTTTTTTGTATTCGATTTGTTCAGGTAAGTTTCGCAACTCAATTTCTTGAGCTCTTTTTATTATGGATGCCAAAGCAACCCGACCCTTTATTTTTTTAGGAAACAATGCAAGGCGCCTATTTTTTAACATCTTTCTTCCAAGCGGTATGAGGCTAAACAATTTCCATATATTAGTCTTTGTATAATACTTTCTGATTAACGTACCTTCGTGCAATCGCCCATATGCCATTAAATTGCTGACGAAGAGTCGAGCTAATGTTTGAACCTGTGGGGCAATGGATTGATAATTTTTTTCCATTGCAGTTCGTTTGAGTGCGTATATAATATCTGTGATTTTTATTCCTGAGGGGCAGCGGGTTGTGCAAGCATAACAAGAGGCACATATCCAGATAGTTCTACTTTTCATAATTGTTTCCATCTCACCGCTTCTGAATAGTGCAATCAACTCTCTCGGGGATATATCCATCGCATAGCTTACGGGGCAGGAGCCTGTGCATGTTCCACATTGGATACATCTTTTAAGACGTTCGCCGGCTGGTATTTTATTTACCTGTTCTAAAAAAATTTGTCTTAGCTCGGCTTCATTTCGCGACATAAAAAAAGAGTTTTTATCGCATGCGCCATGATATTCTCTTTCTTTATATTTTCTAAACTTATTTTTAAATTATATCATATATTTCTAATCCTTAGAACGTTATAACTTGATGATGTTATTTAAATTTTATTTAGTTATTGAATGATAAAACTTCATCGCTTGATTTTTTAACAGATGATACTGACTTAGCAAAAGCTTCTTTCTCTTTCTCAGTTAGATCCATAACGATAATTTTTTCTACGCCTTTAGAACCTAAGATAACTGGGACGCCAATGAATAAACCATCAACACCATATTCACCTTTCAGGAGCGTACATACAGGCATAATTTTTTTCTTATCATGAATAATAGCTTCCGCCATTTCAAGTGCTGCCCAAGAGGGAGAAACGAATGCTGAACCAGTTCCTAGTAATTTTACTACTTCCCCACCAGCTTTCCGCGTACGGTCTTCGATAGCATTTAATTTTTCTGGTGAAACAAATTTTTCAACAGGCATACCAGCAATTCGGCAAGCAGAACGAATAGGAAGCATATCGTCACCGTGACCACCGAGCACCATCGCTTCAACATTTTCGACACTTACACCTGCTTCCTTAGCTACGAAATATCTGTATCGTGAGGAGTCCAACACACCAGCCATACCCATCAATTTTTCGCGTGGCGGTTTCAAATTCATAAACAAACGATATACAATTGAATCTAATGGGTTTGCAATTGAGATAATAATTGCTTTGGGACAAAACTTTGCAATCCCTTCACTTACTGCATCTGTAATTTTTAAATTCGTAGCTAATAATTCTTCACGTGAAGGAATTGTCCCATCGGGCCTCGCAGTACGAGGAACACCTGCCGTATTAATTACTAAATCTGCACCTTCAATGACGTTGTATTCTTTTGAACCTTCCACAATAACATCTGAAGAGATTATTGGTGTACCTTCTGAAATGTCTAAACATTTGCCTTTTGCTAAATCGGGACCCTTGACGTCTACAAGTCCCACATGGCTAGCTAAGCGACGACGTACAATTTCCTGTACTAACACACCGCCAATATTTCCACCACCTATAACTGCAATCTTCATATTGAAAATCCTTTCATGAAAAAAGATGAAAATGAAGCGGAGTATAATTCCTCCGCTTCAATCTTAAATTAATTTTTACTTCATCACTTGCGTCTTTACCCACTCTGTTGTTACTGATTTCGGTCTTACTATCGGATACCCCATTGCTCGCGCAATAATTGCTTGAGCTGACACACCAAGGGTACGGGACACACTAAATAGTACGGTATAGTAATCGAATTCAGTTAGTCCATAATGGTACAACAGCGCACCAGATCCAGCATCTACGTTAGGCCATGGGTCTTTGATTTTTTGAACTTGTTTAAGAACATCTGGAACCACATTAAAAACATTCGATACGGTTTCAAAAACTGGATCACCAACACAATATTTCTTCCCAAAATCTAAGAATGCATCAAAGCGTGGATCGGTAATTCTCAGAACTGCGTGTCCATAACCTGGCACAACTCTACCAGCATTTAAAGTTTCTTGAGCATATTGTCTAAGTTGGTCTGGGGTTGGTTTGCCG
>JBBIRP010000116.1:0-6592 GCA_037441745.1 Ignavibacteriales bacterium | reverse complement strand
TTAAATTTTCTTTTAAAACATAATCTACGGCTCCTGCTTTCGCAGCAGCAGTTTTAAATTCTTTATCACCATAGTCTGTGACAATAACTATGCGGGCGTCCGGGTACTCCGCAATTATGTTTTTAGTTGTCTCAATTCCATTCATCCCCGGCATCATTATATCCATCAGGACCCAGGCAGGCTGGATTTCTCTGTATCTCTGTAATGCCACAGATCCATTGTCACATTCAATACATTCTACACCCGGAGCCATCAGCATATTTCTTATCGTGCTACGTATGCGGGGATTATCATCCACGATTAGAATAGTCAAAATAAGTCTCCAAAAATTTTTATTAAATCTAGATAATTAAGAATGGATATGAAATAGGTATGAATCTTCTAAAATAACGTGAAAGCACCCCTATTCATTATAGGGGTTATCAACTATTATTTCAGGAGTGATTTGTTTTCTATTGCAAATTTAAGGAGTGCGTTATTTCCGCTAAGCCCAAGTTTTTTTATGATATTTGTTCTATGGTTTTCTACAGTTTTAATACTGATGCAAAGGTCAGATGCAATTTCCTTGCTCGTCTTATTACCTGCGATGAGTTTTAGTATACGAAACTCAGTGGGGGTGAGATCGGCAAGCCCGGGGATTGTATCAAGGGCAGTTTTTCTTTTTTGTGACCTTTTAACAAGAATTTCTGAAATGGAGGGTGATATATAGTACTTCCCTTCCGCCACCGCTCTTATGCTATTGAGAATGTCACTTGTAGCATTTTCTTTTAAAACATAGCCAAGCACTCCAAGGTCTAATGCTTCATTGAAAATAAGTTCGTCCGCAGTCATCGTAAGTATGACTATTTTTACCGGTAAGCCTCTATCCTGCGCAATTTTTGCAACCTGTAAGCCGGTCATTTTAGGCATTGTGATATCCATTAAAGCGACGTCGGGCTTTTTCTGCTCAATAATGGTCAGAGCATCCTCCCCGTTACCGGCTTCTCCGACAATTTTGCAGTCGACACTTGAATCTATAAGTGCACGAAGTCCGCCTCTTAAAACAGGATGATCATCAGCAATAATTACAGTTATTTTTTTATTATCTGACATTTTGGCTCCTTAACGGAATATTTACTGTGATTATGGTGCCGCCTCCCGGTCCCGAAGTTATTTCAAAGGATCCCCTGAGAACGCGAATGCGCTCAGCCATACCTGTTAAGCCAAATCCTGCGCGATTTTTATCAAAACCGATCCCGTTATCGGATATAGAAAATATTACACGATCTTTTTCCCGTTTTATTTTAATCATGGCTTTAGTGGCATGCGAATGTTTGATGATATTATTCACAGCCTCCTGTACGATTCTGAAAATATTGATTTCCTGTTCCTTAGGGAAAAGATTATTTAAATCGTCAAAATCTTCATCAAACTCGATATTTGAAGAAGAAGAGACCCGGGAAAGGATTGATTTCAACGCGCCTGTTAGTCCAAGTTGATCGAGGTGATACGGACGTAGATTATAAGATATTTCCCTCACTTCAGCCAGCACCTGTGATACAAGTGAGGAGATTTGTTTCAGATTTTCATCTTTATTATTTTCATTTGCCTCGATACCCATCACGGCAAGATTTTTTATCACGAGAAGATCCTGCCCGAGACTATCGTGAAGGCCTGCGCCAATTCTCTTTCGCTCCTCCTCCTGAGACTCTAAAAGTTTTCTTGAAAGTTCCTCCTGCTGTTTTGCACGTTTGTGAAGATAATTAAACCGTTGACTTAAAGTGAAAGTCATTATCAATATTATGCCAAACAAAACTATTAAACGGAACCACAAGGTTTTCCAGTAAGGAGGAATGATGCTTATTGCGATTGAAAGACCTTCGGTATTCCAGACACCGTCATTATTGCTTCCCTGAACACGGAACACATAATCGCCCGGTTCTACCTGTGTATACGACACATATCTTCTCGTACCGCAGGAAATCCAATCATTATCAAAACCATCTAATTTATAGCGGTACAAATTTTTTTCCGGGGCTGTATAGGAAAGAGCCGCAAACTCGAACGAAAAATAGTTTTCCTCATAAGAAAGAACAATTCCTGCTGCATTATCAGCAGGTAATTTCCTTGATTTCTCAAGTACTTTGAAATTTGTAATCACTACAGGAGGAATATAGTCGTTATCGTAAATACTGTCGGGATAAAAATAAACATAACCATCCATACCCCCGAAGTATATTCGCCCATCTTTTCCAGCATAAACCGCTCCTTGATTTAATTCTCCGCATTTTATTCCATCCGATTCATTAAAGTTCCTGACACTTTCCGTTTTTGGATTAAACCTCGTTAGATATCTTGTTCCAATCCATAAATTCCCTCTCGAATCACAGACAGTTGATGTAATCTGGTTATCCGGGAACCCGTTTCTTGTAGTGTAAGAGATAAAACTGCCTGTCACATCATCATATTTATTAAGACCGCCGCCCGCTGTGCCTATCCAGAAAACACCAGCGGGACATTCGAGTATCGATGCTACATAATTATTATTAAGTGTTTGAGAGTCGCCTTGTTTGTTAATGAAACGTTTAAATTTTCCCGATTTTCTATCTAACCGATTCAAACCCTCACCAGGGGTACCTACCCAAATATTATCGCCATGATCTAGAAAAATACTCCATACCATTTTATTTCCGGATGATACACTATCTGTCAGATTTTCTCGATAATGGACAAATTTTCCAGAAACTTTATCTAATTTGTCCACTCCATTATATGAAGTACCTATCCAGACATTCCCTCTGCTATCGACATCAAGGCAATTTATAATATTATCGCTGAGGCTTGTAGAATCTCTCGTATTATTGAGATAGCGAGTAAATATTTTGTTTTGCTTATCAAATTTATTTAATCCACCCCCTCTTGTCCCGATCCAGAGAGCATCTTTTTCTTTACCGGACATGCATATGATAAAGTCGTTTGATATACTGAAAGGATTACGTGAATCATGCACAAAATGTTTAAATGTGTTCGAAGCATGTGGAAGATAATTTAGACCACCGCCATGTGTTCCGACCCAAAGATCACCATTTGAATCCTCATGAATTCCCATCACGCCCCCTTTGCTGATACCATCAGGATTATTTGGTTGATGCAGAACATTTATGAATTGTTTTTTTCTGTAATCATAGCATAAAATTCCGTCACGGGTTCCGATCCATATCGCTCCTGCGTCATCTTCACATATTGATAATATGTTGTTACTTATGAGACCGGTTGCATTATCACCATTATACCTCAGAGTTTGCAAAAGTTGCATCTCTTTATCGAATATTCTCAAACCGTTATTCAATGTCCCTATCCATAATCTTTGAAATTTATCTTCCAAAATGCATGTTATCCAATTATTGCGTGTCTCTTGATTATTACCTCCAAGATTATATAACAATTCAATATTTTTACTAATCTCATTGTATTTATATAACCGACCGTTACCGCTTCCTATTAAAATGACCCCAATCCGGGTTTCATAAATTGATGTGATATCTGTATATTTAACTGAAGAGGGTAATTTATTCAGATCGGTATAAATCTGTATGAATTTGCCTTCATATTTTTCTTTGTTTTGAGACAGACATAGTCCTTTGGTGGTGCGAACCCATAAATTTCCTTTTGAGTCCGAAAAGATAGAACGAATAGTATTGTCGTTTAAACTTGAAGCGATGAGTGGATCGTGCACAGTGTGGTTAAATGTCTTTTCAGAATCTTTTTTCCAATAAAGTCCGTCACCATTCGTACCGATCCAGAGAGTACCATCATCGTCCTCGTACAGCGAGTTAATATCATTAGAAAACAACCCGTGGGAATCTCCATTGTTTTTCTTAAATGAAATGAACTCTTTAGTTCCAGGGTTAAAACAATTTAATCCTCCGTTGTGAGTACCGATCCAGAGATTGCCGGTACGGCCAACGAAAATACACTTTATCCAGTTATCGGATATACTTACTGAATCCATAGGGTCATTAAAGAAAGCACGGAATTGATAACCATCATATTTGTTGAGACCATTAATTGTCCCGAACCAGAGAAAGCCGCTTTTATCTCTGACTATAGAGGTTACTACGGGGGAAGTTAAGCCATCATGAATTGTAAATCTATTGAACTGAATATTTACTAATTGAGCTGTTGCAGAGAGATTTAACAGCCAAACAAGAATTAAGGAGAGGCATGAAAATCTTTTCATAAACTGAATATAATTACGATAAATTAAAAATACAAAGAAGTTACATAAAAGTATAAATTTTAATTCTGGTAAAGAGTCGTTTGCTATTAAATGGGGTATATTTTTCAATTATTTTAATGATAAATGCTCTCTCTCAAATTTTATTAGCAAAGTTGAAATCATACGCATTATAAAATATTATGTAATAATCATCAATAATATAATCAGCTCTTGTATCGATATAAATTATACCCGGTAACTTATCACAAATTAGCGGATTATAATTACTATAAATTATTTATTCGTCAGATTTGCAATTTGACAGTTATTTTCATATATTTCGAACATTCTATTTTAATGTTTGAAATATATGACAAAACAAATTATTGATGAAAAAAGAGATTTAATTCTCAAAACAGCATGTGGAATTATTGCCCGTCAGGGTTTCGCAAAAACGACGCTGGATGATATTGCAAATGCTATCGGTATGAAAAAATCTTCCCTCTATTATTACTACCCAAACAAAGACGCCCTGCTTGATGATGTAATTAAAAGAGAAGAAAATCAATTTTGCCTGCGAGTTGAGGAAGCATTAAGTAAATCTGAATCTATCATAAATAAAATCATTAATTATGAGAAAGCAAAGTTCGAGTATGTATATGAAACTATAAAATTGCATGATATATCAACAACGGTATTTCATGAAGTCAAGAATAAATTATTTGATCATATCAAACGAATACATACTAATGAAATAGAAAGAATTAAAAAGTTATTGGATGAAAGTGTTAAAAATAAAGAAATTAAAAAATGCGACACAAAAAAAGTTGCCGATCTTATTTTAACATTATCAGAAGCACTACGTCACCGCGAATTTTACTTCGCATCCTTTACAGTACCGACTAAAATAGATTTTACAAAAGCAATTGAAGAAATGATCTTTGCCATTAAATTAATTTTTAGTGGTTTATCTATTTATTAACAAGGGTTAATCCCTAAAATAAAATCATGGAGAAATCAAAATGAAAAAAATTTTAATATTTATATTATCTATTTCAGCGGCACTTTCGGCTCAAAACGAACAGAGAATAATCCTGGAAATGGAACAGGCAATAAATCTTGCATTGGAAAAAAATGCTGAACTAAAAGTTGCACAAATGGAGGTTGATAAATCTCGCCAAAAATTATGGGAAGCGCGAAGCGGACTTTTCCCAAAACTGGATGCATCAGGTCAATATCAACGTTATGTTGAATTACCTGTAATATTTCTGCCGCCCGGCTCGCCTTTTGGACCAACATTAAAAATCGGAGCTGATAATTCCTTTATGGCATCTGCCTCCCTATCGGTCCCAATTTTTGCTTGGGGTTTATATCAGGGAATTGGTTTGGCCTCTGACGGATTAAACATCTCACAAGAAAATTATCGAAGTATAAAAAACAAAGTTGTTGGTGATGTTAAGAAATCTTTCCTTGCTGTTCTTCTTACCCGAGAGACCAAAGATGTTATACAGCAAAGTTTGAAAAACGCCGAAGACAATTTTGAAAACATTAAAAAATTAAATAGCGCGGGCACACTATCAGACTACGATCTACTTCGCGCAGAAGTGCAGGTCGCAAACCTCCGACCAATTGTACTCCAGATGGAAAATAATTATAAACTTTCAATCGAAGCCTTAAAAACCACTATTGGTCTTAACGCAAATCAGGAAATAGATGTTGTTGGCGAATTGGATTTCCAAGAACCATATGCTTTGCCCGACCAACAAGATATCATAAATGAATTATTAAGCAGCAATCCCCAACTTGCAATTCTTGAGAATCAGATTGAACTTAATCAAAGATCAGTTTCATTAGAACGTGCGGCTTATTTGCCATCCCTGGCCGGTTTCGGAACTTATCAATACCAAACTCAGGCAAACGATTTCAAATTTTCTGATTACAATTGGGTGAAAACTTTTGTTGTCGGGTTGCAATTACAAATACCAATATTTAACGGATTTAAAACTCAAACAAGAATCAATCAGGCCGAGATCGGTTTAAATCAGGTAATTGAACAAAAAAGAAACTTCACCGAGGCATTAAAAACTCAAGCATTGAGCATCCTCTACAGAGTAGAACAGGCGGTAAAAAGAATTGAAGGACAAAATAAAACCGTAAGTCAGGCAGAAGAAGGATACCGAATAGCTAAAAAACGGTTGGAAAACAGTCTTGCAACACAACTGGAAGTAAATGATGCGGAACTGGCATTAAGACAAGCAAAATTAAACCGACTTCAGGCAATATATGATTTAAAAGTTGCTGAGTCAGATCTTGATAGTATTTTAGGTAGAATAAAATAAATAAAAAACAGGAGATAAAATAAATGAACAGAATAACTCTGATAAGTTTAATATT
>JBBIRP010000115.1:0-6647 GCA_037441745.1 Ignavibacteriales bacterium | reverse complement strand
ATTTTCAGAATGGAGTGATCTTATTTTAAGAGGAATTGCAAAATTTGACACCAATGAAATTGGATCGTGGGGGAATGAAATTTTTCATTGCACGATCATTTTAATGCTTAGTATCTATATTTTACCTTTCGTTTTTGCTATTGTAGCTGTCATTAACGACTCACCAAAGGTTAAAACCTGGCTTGGAGTTTTTCTTTCAAAATACACTTTTATCATTCTTTCCATTTTGTATATCGCCTTAGGAAGTTATGCGCTGAACCAACAAGTATTTGACAAACATTGGCAAAAAAATATTACTGTTAATGAAGTATATAATCTTTCAAACTTATCAAAGAAAGTCAAAATTAAATCTTCAGAATATCTTAATGGTATAACTATTTCTACTCCGATCGGCGATACACTGATTGAATCGAGAACGACCTCAGTAAAATTAGGGCGATTAGATGATTTCGATACAGGTTGGGTGAAAATTGAACGAATTATAAGAATAAAACGATTTGGAGATACTTCGTTTTATGATATCCAGATGGATATCAAATCGAAATATAGACCATATACAGTTTTGATTAAATATAACATTAATGGGAAAGATTTAAGTACATTTGAAACACCATTTCAATTCCGAACGAGTAGAGATAGAGAAAAAATTATCGAATGGTATTCATTCCCAGATTCTATAATAAAAATTCCTATAAAATTTTCCATCATTGGGGATGATACAGTTAAGGAATCTACAGAAATGATTTTTAATCGCCTTATTTATCCAATAAAAATCGAAGGAGAAAATATCAATTTAATCCGTCGGACGAAATTAATTGGGGATTATGAGTACCATTTAGAATAACTCTTTTAATTGTACAGAAACCTATACATGATCTAATACCATAAAATCAACATCTCTCTTAAAAACTTTAGATATTTTTAAATCAGGAAGAATTTCCTTACCCTCAAAACCACATTCTTTAATTAGTGGACATAGACCACAAAGCGGATGATTGGAGCGACAGATTTTTCTACCAAATCGAATTAAATTAGTGTGGAAAGAATACGCTCTTCCATCTGGAACAAGCAAACGCATTTGCTCAAAGGTTTTATCGGGCATTTTACAATTCTGAACTATTTCTAATCTATTGCAAATGCGGTGAATATGGGTATCAACTGGAAAAACGTCCCTACCTAAAGAAAAAAGAAGAACACATGCCGCCGTTTTAATTCCAACCCCATCAAATTCTAATAACAATTTGAAAATATCTTCATCCGACATTTTTCTTAAGAATCTTAAGTCATAATCACCGAATTTTCTGTAAATCTCTAATAAAATCTTTTTTATTCTTTTACTTTTTTGATTAGCCATCCCTCCCGAACGAATTACATTTGCTATTTTTCGGGAAGATTCTTTTTCAACTAAATCCCACGTCGGATATTTTTGCTTTAAACAGTGATATGCGCGATGGCTGTTCCGATCATTAGTGTTTTGCGATAGAACCGTAGCAATTAGCATATTCAATGGGTCGGCTTCTTGCTTTGGTTGGGTAGGAACACCAAAATAATTTTCTAAGGATTGGCTTATTCGAAAAACTTTCAATTTCAATCGATGCTTTTCAATCGTTTCCTTCATGATATGTAAATGATTTTAGAGCTCCTCAACGGTATCGTCGTTAATCTTGTTAAAAAATTCTGAATGAATTCTACGTACTGTTTCAGGAATTTTTTCATTATCTACCACGAAAGTTATATTTGAACCTGATGCCCCAGATGAAATCAATTCTATTTTTACATCCGATATAACATTAAAAATTCTATTAAAAATATTATCAACGTTTGTTATATTTGAACCAACAAGACAAATGATTCCCTTGTTATCGCAAACCTTAACAATACCCACATCTTCGAGTTCCTGTTTAATGGAATTGATTGGATTCTTATTATCGATAACGAATGAATAATTATAATCCGACGTCATAGACAAGTTAACGACAATATTAAATTTATTCAGCGTATTATGAATATGTTCCCAGAAAAGATATTGTCCAAAACGACGTTTTGGTTTGACACTAATCAGTGCAACGTCCTTTTTGTATGCTATCGATTTAACGGCTGATGGTTCATTATTGATATAAGTCGTGACTAAAGTTCCTGAAGATTGTGGCCGTCTTGAGTTATAAATATGAATGGGGATATTCTTATCTATCGCAGGAAGCATTGTATTTGGATGTAAAACCTTTGCACCAAAGTATGACAATTCATAAGCTTCTTCGAATGAAAGAGATTTAATTTTCTTAGGATTAGAGACTACCGTAGGATCTGCGGTAAGAATTCCATCAACATCAGTCCAAATTTGTACATCACTTACATTGAGTGCAGCCCCAATTATTGAAGCAGTATAATCAGAACTTTCTCTACCCATAGTTGTTCTTCTATCAGAAAGAGTATAACCAATAAATCCTTGTGTAACAGGTACGATTCCTTCGTTTATTAACGGTACTATTATATGTTTTAATCTATTCTCCACAATTGAAAAAATTGGGTGAGCACGCGTAAAATTTTCATCTGTTATCATGAAATCCTTAGTATCAATCCATTGTGAATGCACACCGGCTTCTTCCAATGCTACCTGTACTATTTTGGAAGAGAGCAATTCCCCATAACAGTAAATTGAATCGAGCGTGCGAGGTGTAAGTTCGGACAAAATTGAGATACCTTTTATAATATTCTTTAACCCACTCATGGATATCTCCACAAATTCTATTAAGTTCCGATTACGAGAGAAATCTCTTATAATTTCATTTATTATCCTGATATGCCGATTTAATAATTGGTCAATATTTAAATTAGCCTCTTGAGTTTTATCTTCTAAGGCAAGCTTTGCCGCTTTTTCTAACATATTCGTTGCTTGTGCAATTGCAGAGATAACAATAATTGGTTGCTTATGAATATGGGATTTAATTATATCCACGACATTTCTGATGGCGTCAGCATCTTTTGTAGATGTTCCACCAAATTTCATAACAATCATATTGTTTTCCTCTTAATACAAGGTTAAATAAATTGAATTAATATAATACCTTTGTAATAGACTTTCAAAATGGTTATTATTGTGATGAGCTAAAATTGGAGAAGGTCACTCTTCCCGATCTTGATGGAGAAATTTATCTTTCCGTCGTTTATTTATCAACGAGATAAGATAAATAAAAACAACCAACACAATAGAAGAAATAATTATGACGTTAAGACCAAGAAATTCAATTAACCTCATAAACTTCATTTTCTTTAACATGCTCTCCCGTTGAATATGTCGGAAAATATTTTAATGTCATTTTGTATGAAAGAATACCCTTAAAAAAATTTACTTGTTCATTGATGATTTTGTTCTATTAATTTCATCAAGAAAGGCCACTGCTCGCCTTAAATGCGGAATTACAATAGAACCACCTACAGTAAGTGCTACGCTAAATATTTCAAAAAGTTCCTCATCGGTCACATTCATTTTTTTACACTGCAAAATATGAAACGAGATGCAGTCGTCGCATCTCAATACCATTGATGCAACCAGTCCGAGCATTTCTTTTGTTCTTGAATCTAATTTACCCGGTTCGTAAGTTAACGTGTCTACACCGAAAAATCTTTTAATAGCACGATTCTCAACATTGAGTATTCTATCGTTCATCTTTCTTCTAAATTCTTCAAATTCTTTTATTCGATTACGCATAAACATTCAAATTAATTAATTGGATTTGAAATGATTTAACTGATGTGAATTTACCTTTTTAACAATAAACAATAATCAGTTGTTGAGTGTTCTTAATGAGAGCAGTCAATATTCATTGTGAATTACGTTTTCTTGTGGAGCTGAAGGGAGTCGAACCCTCGACCTCCTGAATGCCATTCAGGCGCTCTCCCAGCTGAGCTACAGCCCCATAGGATGATACTTCAACAACAATACGATCTGAATATACAAATATTGTTAAACTCAAACAAATATAAGTATTTCATAATGTGTAAATTTCTTTTCTAATTGGAACTTATCTTACTTTTTACTATGTTTTATCAAATATCAGTACATTTTACTTGGATATAAGTCTAATAAATAATGAAGAAATTAATTTTAGGTCTGGGCTATGGTTTGGTAATTTTATTAACCATTTGGTGTACATGGACTTGTAAAGACCAAGTAGCAGGAGATGACATAAATAAAATTGTATTTCCTGATTCGAACGTTAGCTATAGCAAACACGTTGAACCACTTTTTTTGAGTGCTTGTGCAATTCCCGGTGGGTGTCATGCTGGAGATAATCCCGCGGCAGATGTAAACTTAGAAACATATAACGATGCTATTTCTAAAGTTGGAATAATTTTAAGAGGTGATCCAGAAAATAGTAGACTAATCTGGGCTATAGAAGGAAGAGATCCGAACGTTCCAAGGATGCCATTAGACCGACCACCATTAAATGAAAATCAAATAAAAGGACTCAAGACTTGGATAAAGGAAGGAGCAAAGAATAATTAGATTTTGACCAAATGCGGTGGTGGGACATAAACTTTTTCTGGATAGGTTTTCCTTATACGCTTCTCAAATTCTTCTCTGAATTTTTTTATCACACTTTGTACTGGCCAAGCAGCAGCATCTCCAAGTGCACAGATTGTATTTCCTTCTATATTATTCGCAACGCTGAGCAGTAAATCAATGTCTTGAATCATTCCTTCACCAGCAACGATTCTATTCAAGATTTTTTCCATCCAACCACAACCTTCACGACAAGGGGTACATTGTCCGCACGATTCATGGTGATAGAAATGTGATATGCGAGCGAGAACTTTTAATATATCAGTATCTTCATCCATCACTATTACTCCGCCTGTTCCAATAGACGTCCCAACAGTTTTCAAAGAATCGGCATCCATCCGTACACCTTCCAATTCCTCGCCACGAAGCCACATGGTCGAAGAACCACCAGGTATAACAGCTTTTATCTTTTTATTACCTCGTACACCACCGGCAAACTTATAGATCAAATCGGTAAGCAAAACTCCCGTTGGTAATTCATATACGCCTGGTTTATTTACATGTCCACTAACTCCAAATAAAAGTGTACCAGGATGTTTAGGAGTACCAATCTTTGAGTACCATTCCCATCCTCTGTTGATTATGTGAGGAACATTTGCAAGCGTTTCAATATTATTAATTGTTGTTGGACAACCCCATAAACCATTCTGAGCCGGGAATGGTGGTTTAACTCTTGGATATCCGCGTTTACCTTCGATTGAATTCATCAACGACGATTCTTCCCCACAGATGTATGCGCCGGCACCTTTGAATATGTACATTTCTGTGCAAAATGTACTTCCTAAAATATTTTCACCGACATAATTTTTTGAATAAGCATCATCAATAGCTTTTTGTAAAAGTTTGATCCACTTAACATATTCACCGCGGATATAGACATAAATAGTCTGAATACCCATAGCATAAGCAGCGATCAAACTTCCTTCAATGAACAGATGAGGATTAAATTCAAAAATCTGCCGATCTTTGAATGTACCAGGTTCTCCTTCATCGCCATTTGCACATAAATATTTTGGTTTCGATGATTGCTTTGGCATGAAAGTCCATTTCAATCCTGTTGGGAAACCCGCACCGCCTCTACCTTTCAGATTTGACTTCTTCACTTCATCCGTAACTTCTTCCGGTTTCATTTGAATTGCTTTTCGAAGTGCTTGGTAACCCCCATGCTTCTCATAAACATCTATTTGATGAAGATTAGGTATTTCAGGTAGGAGTAATTTTTCTGAAAATTCAGTCATAGATTATTTCATTTCAGATAAGATTTTATCAATTTTTTCTATTGTAAGATTTTCATAGTAATCATCATTAATTTGCATCACAGGTGCTGTCCCGCATGAACCGAGGCATTCAACCTCTGTTAAAGTAAATTTTTTATCTGGCGTGGTCTCGCCAATATTAATTTTAAGTTTCTTGCAAATGTAATCGGCAATTTTTTCTGCACCAAGTAATTGGCATGAAACGTTAGTACAAACTTGAATATGATATTTCCCTACAGGTTTCTTGTTGAACATAGTATAGAAGGTCGCAACTCCAATTACATGTCCAATCGGAAGATTCAGTATGTTTGCAATTTCTATCATTGTCTCTTCAGAGATCCAGCCATATTGCTCTTGAGCAATATGCAATGCTGGAATCGTGAGCGACTGAGTATCTGGGAATCTGTTTTTTAATGCTTGAATCCTATCAAGATTTTTTTGTGTTAACATAAATGATTTTAAGTTTAATCTTATTTATCAGCCTCACCCATTACTGGGTCTAAACTTCCAATTACTGCAACTACATCCGAGATTAAACCTCCTCGTAACATTAATGGTAGTGACTGAATATTTACGAATGATGGTGAGCGGATTTTTAATCTCCATGGATAACCATCTCCACGACTTTGGATATAAAAACCTAATTCTCCTTTTGATGCTTCGATAGCATGGTAAATTTCACCAACGGGTGGATTGACACCAAAATTCACAATCATAAAATCATGAATGAGTTCTTCCATTTTTCCATAAATTTTTTCCTTGACCGGTAATACTTTTTTGGGATTTTCTGTACGAATCGGTCCAGATGGCATCTTTTCAATTGCCTG
>JBBIRP010000114.1:0-6670 GCA_037441745.1 Ignavibacteriales bacterium | reverse complement strand
CATTGGGCGGGGGAACATTCGACAAACGGGTTTTAGGTGGAATATTAGAATAAAATGAACCTTCATTTTTAGGGTTACTGCAATCCCAAGAAAGTAAAACGATTAGACTTAAAATAAGGGTCAATTTAAAGCGAGATAAAAAATTGTATCTATAATTCATTTGTATTTTCCTACTACTGTAATTTTCATTTAATACTTGATATATAATAAACTGGATCAAATGTATATGCAAAGGCACCCTTGATAAGTGTTTTATCAAGATCTATTGTCAAAGTTATAGTTGTTGTTCTCGATTCATCTACATGATAATTTTCTTTGAAAGTCAATAGCGAATTAAAATTATCGGGTTTATTAACCTTAATAATTCGATAACCATCTAATATCACTTCACTTGATGGTTCAATTAACATATTCACCCCCATATAATCACCGGGTGGTACGTATGTTTCACCAATGATAAGTGATGAATCCCTTGCGCGGAAATCTAACGTATTTACTAATAAAGTTTTTGATTCTATTGCTTTGAGATCATTAAAGATAGCAACCCTTTTATCTTTAGTGATTACCGCTTCTATCCCAGTAATCTTAATGACAAAATTATTGAGCTCCGTGAACTCAATATTATTAGAAATTGTCTTTAATTTAATTTGAATTATGCCAGGGTTAGGAGAGTGATAATCAAATTGGCAATTTACGTCGATGAGGACAAATAGAATAAAAGTGATTATTGTACTCACTTTTAAAAAGGTTTTATAATATCTCTTCATATGTAAAATTTTTTGACAGTTTAGAGGGAATTATTAATAATATTTTTTACGTTCAATAATAATAAAATTTTTCTCTATAGTCAAATTTAATTATATTTTTAAAAAAACAAAAATTAAAATATATAAAGTCGATTTTGGTTATCTGAATTTAATCCGTATCTTTTTTTTAAACAAATTGTAAGAATAATTGTCGAATTATAAAAATCATAAAAATTCTAAAAAAATGATTAAAAAAACGTTCATAATAATAACCTTAATACCCTTCCTACTCTTATGTATAGATTGTAAACAGTCGACAACAGAACCACCAGCTCGAGGCGCTGTATGGACTACCTTTACACGGGAAAATACACCAAGTCTTGTCGATCATAATATTCACACAATAATGCCAGGAAGCGAAGATAGAATCTGGTTTGGCACGGATAGCGGTGCAATCTCATATTATCACGGTACATGGAGCGCACTCAGAGATTCATTAACTTACATAATTTATGGCCAAGGGACAGGAAGAAAAGGTCAGAAAGTAACAGCGATTGCAGAAGGACAACAAGGGACATTATGGTTTGGAACAGATGGCGGGGGTGTTAGACGTTATAATAGGAACAATGCTATACAAACATGGCAAAGGTACTCGAATGAACTACAGTCTAATTTTATAACAGGTATTGCAGTCGATAAATTTAGAAATGGAGACGTTTGGGTAACAACAAAACAAGGAATTAGTCACTATGTACCAAGCAGTTCAATAGATGGAAATTGGTATTCTCATTCCGAGTATGCGGAACACTTTACTACATCTGTTGTCAATAATATCACCTTAAATTTGTCAAATGGATGGACGTTCTTTGCAACAAATGATGGCGTACCTTATGTCTATGATGAAAACGGATTGAGATGGGGTAGGTATGATCTCCCTCACGAAAGTAATTCGCCAATACTTTCTATAGCTGTTGATTACTCTAATACAATATGGCTTGGTAAAATGTATGGTGTTACGAGTTGGAATCCGAAGACAAACGAAGAACATCATTATTCAAACAATAATACTAATAATATTTTACCAAATTCAAATGTTTATGCCACAACAACAGATTATTATTATAAGACAAGATGGTTTGGAACAGATATGGGATTAGTAAGATTACAGGATACTACCTGGACTCTTTTTAATCAAGAAAAGATAACTGAACTCCCGAGTAATAAAATTCAGGCACTCGGTTACGATAAAAAAGGGAATCTCTGGATTGGTACTGATAATGGAATAGTAGTTTATAATGAAGGCGGATTTGTATATTAACTTATATGTAAATTTTAATTGGTTGATTTATCTCAGAACTGTAATACTTTTTCCCATTCAAATGAACAAATAACTTATTATTGCCAATTTCAACAATGATGGATTGCCCACGGATTTTTAGACGATATAACTTAATATACCTTAATTGGAATGGGAAAGGAGCAATCGTTACACAATCATCTTCTACCTGAATCCCTACAACATATTTGATTATCAAATCATTCACCCATGAATGTTGATAGTCATCTACTCCTCGATATATACTTGGTTCACCTGTAAATGGATTGTAATGCTCAAAACAATTTGGTAGAGTTGAATCATTATTAAAAAACATCATTCTTACAAACTTAGTTATCAACTCTACGCTCTTTGCTCTAAGCTCCTTGTTGTTGAATATGATGGCAGTGTAAGCAAGTGCTTCCGATATGTGACTATTAGTCATAGGCCATACACGGCCATTCCAAGGACAATTCATCCTTTTCCCTTTCCACTCTGGCTTCGCAGAAAAATACTTGTCATCGACACTCGAAGATGGGATGGGATATTCCGTCCAGAATTCCTTCGGATTAAGAAGATGTCGTTTGAGCCCTGAAACGTGAATTTCAGAGACAATATCAGTCATATATGGGTAGAAACAAACAGCTGCTTTTACTTTTGTTCTCTTCCCAGTCTTAGGATTAACATCAAAAAACATTTCGTCATTCGGGTCCCACATTTTTTTAAGAATTGCATCTTTTATCATCGCCGCCCCTTTTAGCCACTTCGCAACCTCAGCGCTCTGGCGATTAAGTTCTTTTGCCATCCAAGCAAGTGATTTTTTTAACTCATAAATATAAACTGCGACATCTACTCCCTTTAGCCGAAAAATTTTCCCCCAATTATCCCGATCAGCAGCGGATTCAACAGCAATATACCGATGCATATACTCCTGACCGTTTTCATAATGATTATCAATATCATACAAACAACTTTTTTCTTTGTCTCTCTCACGATCAAAATAATCAATGTACTTGACTAAACCATTATAAGCTTTTCGTAAAAACTTTTTATCAGGATGTAACTTATAAAGATCTCGGACTACCTTCCCCCAATTAGCATGGTAAAACATTTCTTGTCTATAATAGTTCAAATCAATATAACCACGAAATCCACCATCTTTTCTTTGATTCTGAATAAACGTGAGTAAACTTCCCTGTGCTAATTTAGGATTGTGCATCCAACGATTTTCTAATATATGGCATACCGCGCTGTAAGATATTGGAGCTCGGAAATATCCTATCCCTTCGCATACGAATGGATATTTATAATTTCCTTCTTTCACATCGATCGTGTTTAGCCTTAAACCATACCAGCGATACCAATAATATCGAGTAAGATATGCATCGGAGCATTCAAAATACGGAACGGTTAAAAAATAATCATTCCAGCTCTTTTCACTCACCGTGACAGGATTTTTTAATTTTTCCATTGCGATAATTTTTCTTTTGATCTCCTTCCTCGTAGGTGCGGTTCCGAAATACACACAAACCTGTTCTTCACTCTCCGCTCTAAACTCTATGCTCGTGTGAATAGCCATAAAAATCAAACCCTCATTATCCACACCCGATAAACTTATCTCATTGGAAAGTTTTCCATTCCTAAACTTTTCAAAGAATGGCGTTAATTGCCAATGAGGTTGGATAGTTTGTCCTTCACTCAAATTAACGGAATATGATTCTATTTTTCGATTAAACGTTATCGAGCAATGAATCTGAAGTATTGGATTATCAGATTGATTGAGATGATGTGTGTGTTTTGTAAAAAAAATCCCGGTTTTGTTTACTTCGACATTGGAAATCCATGTTGACCTCGTCGCCTGATAACTTGGTTGAACCGTCCACAAAATCAAATGAAGTTTACGTTTCTTTTTCGATTTATTCCTAATTTTAATTTGGGAAGCTAGTACATCATGAGGTAAACAACATTTTACCTCCTCAAATCGAAATATTCTCTGCTCTAAGTTTTTAGTGATCAGTTTAAATCGCGTCTTAAGTTTCGATGGGTCCCATTTCCTCTGAACACTTCTTAAATTAAACTCATTTCCTCCCTCATCAAGAACCGTCCAAGTGAACACAGGTTCAATTTCGTAATTGAAATAATGTGCTTTATCCCAAAACCCGGGATAATCGAGCCAGATTGGAAATGGTGGTGCCCATAGCAAACGATTGCCGCCCCCAAGATACCATTTATCTTCTCGTTCCAAATATTTTAGTATGTCTAACTTTTTCATAATTCCCATTAAAACCTTTGCAAGCTTCACTCCTAATTACTTCATCGTTATTACAATCTCTTTCTGAACAAATTTCTCGTTTTTATTTTCATCGAAAGTAATAATCAATCTATCCCCTTCTATTTTTGCGCCTTCAACACTTAAGACCATCATTGGATTTATTATTCTACAAACAAGTTTGTTCCCTTTTAACCCTTCCAAATGATAATGAATTTTTTTGTTTTCTATTTTTGTAGAAATAATTCTAAACCCGTCATTCTGTGAGCCGATTTCATAATGAGATTTCGGAAAATCAATTGTTGGAATTTGGGATAAATTTACTCTTGCTACTTTCTCGATCGATTGAATTTGGACATTTTTTAATTCCTTATTTGCCAAAGTAATCGGTTGGAAATTAATTTCAAAAGGAGTCCCACTTCTCATTCGGATGTTGAGCGAACTTTCACTTTCATTGTGATATATGATTATATCAGCTGACGAATGATCAACATGGATATTTTTAAGCTCTATTGAATCCAAACTCGAAAGTAAAGCCGGTTTAAGAATAATAGAATTTGAAAGAGAATTAATTTCTAATCCTAACAATCCTCTCACCAACGGAAGGATGTAGCCAGTTGTGGAGAAACCTTGATGGTGATATGCTTCCCCTAGTTTCTCATTTAATTCGCCTGAAAACACTTCTGGCACAAACCCAAGTGCGTGATCGAATACATGCTCGATGTTTGCTCGAAGAATTTGGTAACCCGAAAGCACATAATGATGTTTGAACTGTGCAGTATTGAAGAATGAAGCGATGAACGGCCAAACAGCACCGTAATTATAATTTGTTGGGTCAAATAACTCCGATTTATTCGAGAGTGAACGAACCCCCCAACCAGTACATAAATCTGCACTATTAAATGCCTCAATGCTCTTAGTTGTCCGTTCTTTGTTAAGCAGACTAAACACCATTGCCACTCCTGACCACGGGGTTTTTTCTTGTACCTGCTCAACTTTCTCTGTTGTACCATATGCATAATAACCTTTATTCTCTAACCAAAACAAATTTTCAAGTCTCGGTTGGGCTTTTTTAAATTGTGCATCCGCTTGTTCCATAACTGCACTATCACCTATAACCTCAGCCATGTATTTCATTTCTTTTACAGCTTGAACAAACACACCACATGTATATACATCAGAATAAATACCAACCAGCTTGCCAAATTCCAATGCTCCAAGTCCTGCACCTTTTAAATCCATTAATCCATCACCATCACTATCCTTGCTAAGGCACCATTCGTACGCTTGCTTTACAGACTTCCAGCTTTGTTTAAGAAAAGCCGTATCGCCACTTGTGCGTACGTAATCTGCCATTGCAACAAGATACCAGGGAGAAGTATCAGCATGATTGTAACCATAACGATAATCGTTCCACCAATCGCAAAGTCCATCACTTTGTGATAGTTCGTGAGCCATTTTCCCGATATCGATAGGTGGATCGTTAGGATTCTTTTTCCTTACTGGGAAATTTTCCTGCCTTTGCCACTTTTGTGTGAATTCAAGCGCGTCTCTTGCCTGTTTAAACATGCCTAAGCTGTTTAACGCAAGAACATTAATAAACGCATCACCACCAAAATACCATGCAAACCCAGGACGTGCACCACCACCAGAAAGACCAAAACCCGCAACCATGCCATAACCGAGGCGAGGATTCTTAATCATCAAGTTATCAAGTGCAATCTTCCCCCATTCGTAAGCAAAATCGATTTCTTTATCTGGTGTCTTTATTTGCATAGTTGAATAACGAAGGTTTTGGTAGTAATTGTAATTCTCTTGATAATATTTTTCAGCATGCTTCCAAAGACGATTGTATACTGACTTAACGGAATCCATATTCATCTTCCACGATAATGTATCTGGAATGGCTCCTGCAATTACAATTGGAATAAATTTACCATCCCATTCACCTGGTTTTACATCGATCTTAAGCTGCAATGGATTATCAGCAAACATATGAGCAGGAGGTGCAGCCATTTGTTGACCTGCTGGCGAACCGCAGATCACTATTGCACGCCATTGCGCTTCTGATATTATATATCCTTTCACATCATCATCCCAGTAGCTGAATTGTCCACCAATGCCTGCTGGCCACATTGGCTGCATGACTGGAATAAATTCCGGAATTATTGATAATGGAGTTGTGGTTTGAACATCGAGCAATATAATCACTCCCGGTTCATCTCTTGGAACATAGATGTGTTCCTTTATTGTGAAAGATTCGTACGTGTAGGTTAACGTTGTAACTTCAGGAGTTACTGAAATTGTACGAACAATATCTTTCGCAAAAATTGGTTGAGT
>JBBIRP010000113.1:5977-6708 GCA_037441745.1 Ignavibacteriales bacterium | reverse complement strand
TTAACGCTTGCCAAACCGATGCCTGTCCCGGGTATTTCTGTATCGCTATGAAGACGTTGGAAAACGTTAAATATTTTTTCATGAAACTTAGGATCTATTCCAATTCCATTATCTTTTATCTTAATAATAACACTTTCAGTTTTAAAAATGCAACTAATCTCGATTTTTGGTATAACTTTTTTCCTACGGTATTTTATCGCGTTATCTATTAAATTCTGGAATACTTGGATTAATAATGAATAATCTCCTAAAACTTCTGGAAGTGGTTCTGATATTTGAATTTTTGTGTTTGTCTGTTTAATTGTTTCACTCAAATCTTGTAATACTTTAGCAGTAATTTCTTTGAAAGAAATAGGTCGTAAAGTTATTCTTTTTTTACCTAATCGTGAGTAATCTAAAAGATCGTCAATTAGTCTTCGCATTTGCTCGCCGGCTACGACGATATTGTCGAAATAATGCTGCCCCTCATTATCCAAGCATGATTTATAACGACGCGAAATAATTTCAGCAAAACCTGTAATAGCTCGAAGTGGTGCGCGGAGATCGTGCGAAACCGAATAAGTGAAGGATTCGAGTTCATTGTTTATTTCTTGTAGTTCTGCTGTTCGTTCGTTCACTCTTAATTCTAATGCTCTGGCATGCTCTTGTACTTGTTGATATAGTTTAGCGTTCTCTATTGCGAGGGCAACCGTTCCGCAAAGTTCTTCGAGCGTTTGTAATGAATGGTCTGA
>JBBIRP010000113.1:0-5966 GCA_037441745.1 Ignavibacteriales bacterium | reverse complement strand
ATTACGAGAGAAAACGCAGAGTACGCCAAGAGTCTTTCCACTGCTTATTAATGGAAGTGCAGCATGAAAGCGAATACCCTCTTTACGAACCGATTCGAGTGTCGCGTACTCGCTCCCGGAAGCATTATCCCATAGGATTAATGATTTGCCCGTTTTAGCTGAATGACCGCACAAGCAATCGCCAATTTTTATTGAATGAGAACTCAGTTCATCTATCATTTCTTTAGATGCGTTTTTTGCTGCCGATAGATTAAGAACCTGATTTTCATTGTCCACGAGGCATAGGGTTCCTCCCTCAAGTCCTGTTAGTGTAATAGCTCCTTCGAGTGCTGTATCGAGAATTGTTCGAAGTTCTAATTTGGTTGTAGTGCTTTTTATTATGAAATCTAATATTTCCATCTCTTTGTTTCGACGGCGAATTTCTTCCTCCGCACGCTTACGCTCAGTAATGTCGCGGACTATTGACCACATACCCGTTGGATTTCCCGATTCATCTCTAAGCAAGTAAGTTCTTAATTCCACAGGGAAAATAGTACCATCTTTCTTGATATATTCTTTTTCATATACATCCGAGTATCCCCGTTTTAATATCTGGGTTTCAACAATTTTTTGCTCGAGCTCATGCCATTTTTTAGGTGTTATATCTTGATATTTGAACGACATGATTTCTTCCCGATCATAACCTAACATTTCCAAATACGAATGGTTTACATCGATAATTTCTCCTATCATTGTAGTTTGAACAAAACAGTCAGTCATAGTTTCGTGCAATCGGCGGTAACGTTTCTCGTTTTCTCGTAAAACCTCTTCCATTCTTTTACGTTCTGTAATATCTTGGACTGCTCCATAAATTCCCGTTAATCTATGTTCCTCATTATCCCAAACTGGATGTGCATAAACTCTAACCCAAGCAACATTGCCATCCTTTTTAATCGTACGTATCTCGGTTATAACCCTTTCATTATTGATTAGCTTTGCCATGTCTTGATTATCTATCTCAATATCATCAGGATGTAGTTTTGCTCGCCATCCACCGACTTTTTTATATTCTTCGAATGTATACCCAGTAATTTTTTCAAATGCACCGGCTACCCAATTGAGCTCTAACGTACCATTAGAATTGACATGAGATGAAAACATATAATCGGAGGCAACGTTTGATATTAATCGGTACCTTTCTTCGCTTAATCTTAATTTTTCTTGAGCTATTATAGCTTCAGTAATATCTCTAACCATTGCTTGAAGATAGTATTTGTCGCCAAGTTTAAATCTATTTAGAGAAACTTCAGCATCAAATTCGGTTCCATCTTTTTTTAAATGCTTCCAATAAAAACGCTGGTTTTCCCCATCGTATGCTTTATTAATTAATTCTAATGCCTTCTCTTTGGAATTTCTTCCATCTGGTTGTAATGCCGGAGAGAATTCATACGGAAAGTGGTTTATGATATCGGACTTGTTGGAACATTCAAACATTTTAAGTGTAGCTTCATTACAATCAATAAATCTGTCGGCATCCATCGTGAAGATTGCATCATAAGCGCTTTCGAAAAGGGTACGGTACTTTATTTCGCTTTCTTGAGATACTTCTTTAGCTTGTCGTTTCACTTCCAGTTGTTGTGATTCATTATTCTCCATTATTTACCTGATATTGGAAATAATAAAAATAATAAAATTTGTTCAAGATTTTTAATAGATTGATATGATCGTAAAGTATATCGTGTTATTAGTCTCTGGATAATTCTACGTATAAATTATAAATAAAAATTAAAAAATGCCAATTTGTTGCATTCTGAATCCGTTTTTGATACATTTATTTGTGCGTATTTCACAGGAAAAAATAGAAGAAATTAGAAACTCCACCGATATTGTTGAACTGATAAATTCTTTTGTACCATTGAAAAAGAGGGGAAAGAATTTTGTCGGTTTATGTCCATTTCACACTGAAAAAACACCATCGTTTACAGTTTCATCCGAGAAACAAATGTATTACTGTTTTGGCTGCGGGAAGGGTGGAAACGCATTCACTTTTTTGATGGAATACGAAAAAATTTCATTCACCGAAGCAGTTCGCTCATTAGCTGAAAGAGTAGGGATTGCAATCCCAAGTTATTCATCAGAAGAGATGGCATTTGTAACTGAGCAAGAAGAACTTTATGATCTTTGTAAAGAAGTCGGTTTATTCTATTACAAATCACTCACCGAAACACCTGAGGGAAAGTTTGCGCTTGAATATTTTCACCATCGTGGATTCACAAATGAAACTATACGGAAATTTGGACTTGGCTACTCACCAAATTCGTGGGATGCTCTGATTAATTTTGTAAAGGGGAGAAAATATTCTATTCAATTATTAGAGAAAGCGGGACTTGTACGAAAAAGATACGATGGAACCTATCATGATTACTTCCGCGGACGTGCAATGTTTCCGATTTTCTCTACAACTGGTAGAGTATTAGGATTTGGTGCGAGAAAACTTTATGAAGATGACCCATTGGGGAAATATATTAATTCTCCTGAAACGTTGATATATAGTAAGAGTAAAATTTTGTATGGGATATATCAATCGAAAGAGGAAATTCGTAATAAAGATTTTGCAATTCTTGTCGAAGGCTACATAGATCTCATCAGCGTTTATCAGGCAGGTATAAAAAATGTGGTTGCTTCAAGCGGTACTGCACTAACTCAGGAACAAATACAATTACTCAAACGATATACAAAAAACGTTACAATTATGTACGATGCTGATTCAGCTGGGTCGAGAGCGGCACTTCGTGGTGTTGATTTAGTTTTGGAAAACGATCTTGATGTCAGAGTTACGATTTTACCAACAGGTGAAGATCCAGATTCATTCGTCCGTAAAAACGGAGTGTCGGCTTTCCAAAAACTTTTGGAACGATCTGTTTCATTTATAGATTTCATAGCAAGCTCGTATGAGAAAGAAAGAATGTTAAGTACTCCTGAAGGCCAGGCACAGACTGTACGTGCAATTGTTCAAACAATAGCAAAGATGAAAGATGAATTGAAGAGAAATTTTTATATAAAACAAGTCGCTGAAAAGTATCAGTTGTATGAAACAACACTCTATCGTGAATTAGATAAGATGATTGATGAAAACAAGCGTTTCCATGGAAGTCAAGTGGGAGAAGGATCAGAGATGATTCAAATTGAAAGTAAAGAGAAAGTAAATACGACCATAATTGATATTCCTGCAATAGAACGAGATTTGATACATGTATTGTTAGAAGGCAACCCACAGATAGTAAAATTATTTGCAGATGCAATTGCTCCTGATGATCTAATCCATCCCGACGCTAAAAAGCTTTATATGCAGATCATTCAAAATTATGAGGAAGGTATTACAATTGAACCTTCTTCTCTAATTGATACGATTGAAGATCCGAGACAGCGAAAAATACTTGCGGAAGTTGCATTGAGTAAATATCAACTAAGTCGTGGATGGAATGAATCAGGAATAGAAGTTGAGCAAGCTAAGCCAATAATTATTGCACAAGATGTTTTTAATATGTTAAAACGGCGAAAACTCGATCGTATGATTGAAGAAAATCAGAAAAAACTTCGTGAAGCAAGTAGTAAAGGTGAAGATATCTTTCCATACCTTGAACAGCACCAAAAACTAATCGAAATGAAGAAGGGTCTTGATTCAATAAAACCGCACGTGTAAAAACTTTCAATAAATCTTCTTAGAAAAAATTAATCATTTTGTATAGTTTTCAAAAAAAGTAGTTGATAAAAATCAGGTAAAAAGGGAAGATGACACTTGCTATAGACAATGTTTCTTGTTAAATTCATAACGTACATACCATCTCTAATCCACCAAAGGGTAACCGTTAAATGGTTGCCCTTTTTTATTGCAAGAAGGTATATCGGGGAAGCACAAACCTGTAAAGAAATATTTTGCAACTGAATTATGAAGCTTGTATATTAGAACGGCAGTTGTCGAATATGAAATTATCTCAGAGGAAGTAAATATGGCAAAATTTGACCCAAGCAGAATAACACACGTTCAAAATGCAGATCCATCCGATGTTTCGACTCTTGATGGTTTAATGAAAGCTCTATATGAATCTATCTCTTTTGTATCTGGGAATCAACCAGATTTTACGAGGTTCCGTACCTTATTCCGTCCCCAAGCTCTTATTGTTCCCCCTAAGCCAGAAAAAGCTTCTTCAGCAGAAGTAATTGATGTTGAAATTTACATAAAGAATTCTGTGGAGAAAATTGTTTTATCGGGCATGGAAAGAAAGGGAAATGTATTTAATGAAATAGCCAGAAGAACACTTTCGTTTGGTAATATTGTTCATATATTCAGTACATTTGAATCAAAAACCAAACGTGAAGATGCTACACCAATTGAGAGAGGAGTATATAGCATACAAATCATAAGAGCAAGCCATCGTTGGTGGATTGTAAGTTTGATGTGGGAAGTTGAGCGCCCTGATTTGCCACTGCCGCGTGCATATTTAATATGAATACTGAATCTAATATTACAAAAAACAAACCCTCGGAGCAATGTAAATATTGCCAGAGAATTATCGAAAGATATTAATCATACGTACCGATAGAATTGGAGATGTAATACTCACGTTACCTATGGCTTCAATTCTTAAGAAAAATTTTCCAGATGTACATATAACGATGATGATTCAACGGTACACTTCAGACCTCGTTCAAGCCGATAAGCATGTTGATGAAATAGTCTATTATGATAATGAAACAGAGCAAATTCCATTTTCCCAAATGTTGAAAATAATCAAAGATCAAAAATATGACGTTGTTTTCCATACTCATCCTCGATTTCGTATCGCTTTAATTACATGGCTTGCGGGGATACCAAGACGAGTTGGAACAGGTTACAGATGGTACTCATTTATGTTCAATAATAAGGTTTACGAACATAGAAAGAATGCAACTTATCATGAGCTGGAATATAATCTGCATTTATTAAAAACAATCGGTTGTTCGATTGAGTATTCGAACATTTTTCCAATACTGACCCTGGATAATAAAGAAATAGAAAAAGTAAGCCTCGTACTGAATGAATTAGGGGTAAAAAAGGATAACAAGATTGTGATACTTCATCCGGGAAGTGGTAGATCTTCTCGTGATTGGAGTAAAAAGAATTTTGGAATTCTGGGGAAACATTTAACCGGGATAAAGGATGTGAAGGTCTTAATTACAGGCGGTAAAAATGAAGAACAGCTTGTCAATGATGTAAGAACTTATGCGGGAAACTCAGCAATACCAATTGTAAATCGGTTTACCTTAAAAGAATATGCAGCACTGGTTAAGTCTGCAACCCTATTTATATCGAATTCAACTGGTCCTATTCACATTGCAGCCGCCGTTGGCACAATGGTGATTGGTTTGTATCCTCAAGCCAAGAATTTAAGCGCTGCAAGATGGGGGCCCTACACAAACAAAAAAATAATTTTTACACCGATTGGAAAAGATTTAAATTGTAAAAAATGCTTTCATTCTAAAAATAGCAATTGTGAGTGTATGGACTCAATTACAGTAGATGAAGTTTTTCTATCTGCAAAGAAATATTTATTGGGAAATAATTCCGATGAAAGCAAATAAATCAATGCAATCACGTTCGTCTAGAAGTTTGATTTTTGGATCATTTATCTTTTTATTCTTTTTCAATTTATCAGCAAGTCAAGAAATTCTAAAACAGAAAGATGAAATCATAAATCACGACACGATGAGTGTAAATCCTCTCGATACGTTAAGGATAATACCGAATTCTGCTTTCAGAAGCGGTGAATACTTTAGATTTAATGTAAATTATGGTTTCGTTACGGCAGGAGAAGCAATATTGATGGTTAAAGATACTATCTACAATAATCGGAAGTGTTATTTGATAGAATTCATACTCAACTCCAAACCATTTTTTGATGCATTTTATAAAGTAAGAGATCGCTATTATACTTTCATTGATGCTG
>JBBIRP010000112.1:0-6805 GCA_037441745.1 Ignavibacteriales bacterium | reverse complement strand
TGAGCCGACAAAAGGGTGGCTCGAGCATATTCGTCTTTCCAGCGTTAGATTCAACGACGGAGGTTCTGGTTCTTTTGTAAGTGCAAACGGTTTAACACTCACAAATCACCATGTCGCACGCGGACAGCTGCAAAAAATGTCTACACCCGATAAAGACTATGTTAAGGATGGTTATTATGCAAAAACTCAAGCAGATGAAATCAAATGCCCAGACCTTGAGCTTAATGTTTTAGAATCGATGGATAATGTAACTGATAGAATTATGAAAGTTGTAAAGAAAGCAAAAAATGACAAAGAAGCATTAGAAATGAGAAAGGCAGAAATTGCAAAGATTGAGAAAGAAAGTTTGAAAATAACAGGATTACGCTCAGATGTAATCTCATTATACAACGGCGGTGAATATTGGCTTTACCGTTATAAAAAATATACCGATGTACGTTTAGTTTTTGCCCCCGAAGCTGGAATCGCTTTTTACGGCGGAGATCCAGATAACTTTACTTATCCCCGATATGACCTCGATATGGCTATATTTCGTGTCTATGAAAATGATAAACCGATCCACCCAAAACATTATCTGAAGTGGAGTGAAAAGGGTGCAGATGATGGGGAGTTAATTTTTGTTTCTGGAAACCCTGGCTCAACAGAACGGCAAAGCACGGTAGCTCAACTTGAATTTCTTCGCGATTACCGGTATCCATTGATTTTAAAAACTTTAAGAAGACGAATAGCAAAACTTAAGGAGTATTCACTTCGCGGTAAAGAAGAAACACGCCAGGCAGCATCGCTTATATTCGGATTGGAAAATTCAGTTAAAGCTGATCAAGGTGAATATCAAGGTTTATTAGATAAGAATGTTTTAAATAAAAAGTGGAAAGAGGAAAATGAGTTCAGGGAGTTAATTGCAAGCAAACAAGAGTGGCAGAAAGAATATGGTGACGCTTGGGATGCTATTGCCAAAGCGAAAAAGAAACATGCAGAATTATTAAAGCCAATGTTCTATCGAGGCCTTCGTGGTTCACGAATGGCTCAGCTTGCTCTAATGTTGGTTCAATACGTTGCCGAAATCAAAAAACCAGACGGGGAACGTCTCGATGGTTTTCATGATGCCCAAATTGAATCATTCAAGTTCAATTTATTTTCACCCGCCCCTATTTACCCACAACTCGAAGAATTTCGTTTAGCGGATGGTTTAAAAGAAACGATAGAGGAGCTTGGCACCGACGATATATTCATCAAGACAGTTCTAGATAACAAGTCACCTGAAGAGTTTGCCAAGTGGGTGATTGGTAACACTAAAATGAGCGATCCAGAGTACCGGAAAAAATTAGTCGAAGGGGGACAACCAATGATTGATACATGCACTGATCCTCTGATAATAACCGCAAAGCAAGTTGATCCGTTTGTCCGTGAGATACGAAAACAATTTGAGGATGAGGTACAAAGCATAGAATCAGCGGCTGGAGAAAAAATTGGAAAAGCACGGTTTGCAGTGTATGGTAAATCGACATATCCCGACGCAAATTTTACATTGAGATTAACTTACGGACAAGTAAAAGGCTATCCTATGAATGGAACAATCGCTCCACCGAAAACAACATTCTACGGTTTATATGATCGCTACTATAGTTTTAATATGCAGTCACCGTTCGATTTACCACCAAGGTATTTGGAGAAAAAAGATAAAATCGATTTGAGTACACCTCTAAATTTTGTAGCTACACTCGATGTTGTTGGTGGGAACTCTGGATCACCAGTAATAAATAAAAACGGCGAACTTGTTGGGTTGGTTTTCGACGGTAATATCGAAAGTCTTGTTGGAACTTATGTTTACAATGAAGAAAACAATCGTACAGTTTCAGTTCACAGTCAAGCGATGATCGAAGCAATAAGAAAGTTATATGACGCCACATCATTAGCTGATGAACTACAAGGAAAAAACAACTAGTATACATGATGAGGGTGATACGTAATCACCCTCTTTTAATAATAATCATATTTTTATTTAAAAATCTTCATTTGATGATAAAATTTGGATTCTTACTACTAGCTTTGTAGTACGCATCTTCAAGGGTAGTACGTTGGCCACTTGCATCACTAATAAATTTCTCAAACGTCACACGTATTTGAGTTTTTTCAGGAACGGTTAATTGAATGCTTTGACGCTTTTTAACCTGGTTTTCGTAATTCCTTCCGGATATCGTGTAATAAATTTTCGCAGTTTCTCCATAATATGTATAAGGAAAACTATAGGACGGTTGTTTATCGTAAGTTATTGTTACTTTCACATTTTGTGGTCTGCATCCAATGAACATGAAAAGAAAAAGTATTGTAAGATAAAATTTAATTCTCATGCTAAAATCCTTTTTGGTAAAATAACATTTTTCTGTTCGATGTATAATTTCGTAAACTCATTTAAGAAAATCAAATTTTTAATTTATCATAGAAGATATATCAACTCAATCACATGGTGTTTCTATTAATCGATAATTTTAGAATTTTTTCTGATCATATAAATAAAAAACCCTCAGTCCTTTTTTGGACTGAGGGCATAAGAGTTTCAATTATATTTTTAATACATGTCACCCATGCCGCCGCCATGAGGCATTGGTGGCATTGGTTTTTCCTTCTCGGGTTTTTCAACGACGGTTGCTTCAGTTGTTAAAATCAAACCTGCAACACTGGCGGCATTTTCGAGCGCTATGCGCGTAACTTTTGTTGGGTCGATCACACCAGTTGAGATTAAATTCTCATAATTCTCAGTTTGTGCATTGAAGCCATAATCGTCTTTACCCTCTTTCACTTTATTTACGATTACGGAACCATCAAGACCAGCGTTATTAACGATCCATCTGATTGGTTCTTCGAGAGCTCGACGGACAATTTCGATTCCAATTTTCTGGTCTTCATTTTCAATTTTAAGTCCATCAAGTTTCGGAATCACTCGCAGATATGCAACCCCACCTCCTGGGACGATACCTTCTTCAACTGCCGCTCGTGTTGCGTGCAGTGCATCTTCAACGCGAGCTTTCTTTTCTTTCATTTCCACTTCAGTCGCGGCTCCAACTTTCAATACTGCAACGCCACCTGAAAGCTTCGCAAGACGTTCTTGAAGTTTTTCTTTGTCGTAATCGGAGGTTGTTTTATCTATTTGAGCTTTGATCTCATTAATTCGTTTCTTAATATCTTCTTTTTTACCGGCGCCTTCCACGATTGTTGTGTTATCTTTATCGATCGTAACTTTCTTTGCGGTACCGAGGTAAGAAATCTGAGTATTCTCGAGTTTAAATCCTTTTTCCTCAGAAATTACTGTTCCGCCAGTCAAGATTGCGATATCTTCTAACATTGCTTTCCTACGATCACCAAATCCCGGAGCTTTAACAGCGGCAACTTTCAATGTACCACGAAGCTTGTTGACTACCAATGTGGCTAACGCTTCTCCTTCGACTTCCTCAGCAATTACGAGTATTGACCTACCTGATTGGGCAACCTTCTCTAAAATTGGAAGAAGGTCTTTCATTACGCTTATTTTTTTATCGTTGATAAGTATGTAAGGATCTTCGAGAATCGCCTCCATCGTATCGGCATCAGTTACAAAATATGGAGAGAGGTAACCGCGATCGAATTGCATACCTTCAACCCACTCCACAGTTGTTTCAGTTCCTTTTGCTTCTTCGACTGTTATAACACCGTCTTTCCCAACTTTTTCCATCGCATTAGCAATCAAGTCACCGATAGTTGGATCGTTATTTGCAGAGATAGCACCGACTTGAGCAATTTTCTTTTTATCGTCACCAACTGTTTTACTAATTTTCTTTAGTTCTTCTACAACTTTGACAACAGCAACATCAATTCCTCGCTTTAGATCCATCGGATTGGCACCAGCTGTCACATTCTTCATTCCTTCTCTAACAATCGCTTGAGCCAAAACGGTAGCAGTAGTTGTTCCGTCCCCAGCCACATCTGAAGTCTTACTGGCAACTTCACGAACCATTTGCGCACCCATATTTTCGATTGGATCTTCAAGCTCGATTTCTTTTGCTACGGTTACACCATCTTTAGTTACGGTTGGTGCACCGAATTTTTTATCAATGACAACATTCCGTCCTTTTGGACCTAACGTTGCTTTTACGGCATCAGCAAGTTTATCAACACCGCGTTTTAATGCGGCGCGCGCTTCTGAATCATAAGTAATTATTTTTGCACCCATATGCTTTCAACTCCTATAATTGTTAAATGATTGTTTTAAAAATTTTAAACTATGGCAAAGATGTCACTCTCTCGCATAATCAAGTATTCTTGACCATCGATAGTGACTTCTGTACCTGAATATTTACCATAAAGAACCTTGTCTCCAACTTTAAGTTCCATAGGAACAATTTTGCCATCGTCTGACTTACGACCAGGTCCAACGGCAACAACCTCACCGATAACAGGTTTTTCTTTAGCTGTATCGGGGAGTATGATTCCTCCTTTGGTTTTCTCCTCTGCCGGAGATGGTTTAATTACTATACGATCACTTAATGGTTTAATCTTCATAGATAAATCTCCTCTGTTTGTTATTAATTGTTAAATTATATGGTTTCTAAATTTGATATGTCGACTACTCTAAATAAGTCGGTTTGTCGACAACTTGTAGAGTAGAAACAAAGTGAAGAATCGCTCTCCGTAAAGCGGTATTAATATAATAATTTTTAATAAAAAAAGCAAGCAGAAGTCACTACCAAGATAAATTATGCTGCTTCTACTGTCAGTACATATTCACCCCGAATATCTTTCATGGAAAAATAATCAATGGCTGTCGAAATCCTACCTCGAAACGTTTCTTCAAATTTTTTTGTCAGTTCACGCGATATCGATATTCTCCGATCACCGAATATATCTTTTAGGTCTCTGAGAGTTCTTAACAATCTATGAGGTGATTCATAAAAAATTACGGTATATTTTTCCTTTGAAAGGTTTTTTAGAAATGTACTCCTTCCTTTCTTAATTGGTATAAAACCCTCGAATAAAAATCTATCAACATTCAAACCACTTACGATTAATGCCGAAAGAAATGCTGACGCACCCGGAATAACTGTAAGCTGTATGTGTTGCTCGATTGATGAGCGAATAATTTTATATGCGGGGTCCGAAATACCAGGAGTTCCCGCTTCAGAAACAAGTGCAATAGATGTCCCTTGTTTTAATTTTAAGATTAATACTGGTATCCTACGTTCTTCGTTATAGCTATAATAGCTCATTATCGGTTTTGTTATACCATAATGATCAAGAAGAATTTTTGTTTTGCGAGTATCTTCGGCAGCGATCAAGTCAACACCCGAAAGTATTTTGACAGCTCTAATGCTGATGTCTTCAAGGTTACCAATCGGAGTGCTTACTATATAAAGCGTTCCCCGCCTAATAATTTCTGGACTTTTCATGTTATCCTTGCAATTAGCGGCAAGTGCCTCTTAAATTCATTCTTCCGAATTAAATGCCTTACTTTATCGATGAACTCTTTCTCGAACCCACATTTAATTAACTGTTCCTCAGAAAGATTTTCCTCGTACATTCCAAATAATAACTCATCAACACGACGGTAAGAAAAGCCCAATTCCCCTTCATCTGTTTGTCCGACCCACAAATCAGCAGTCGGTTTCTTATCTATTATTTTCTTTGGAACACCAACAGCTTCAGCCAACTGCCAAACCTGTGTTTAGTATAAACCGCCAATGGGATTAATACCGCATGCTGTATCACCATACAACGTTCCATATCCAAGCAATATTTCTGTTTTATTACTCGTACCAATTACAATCGCATTCTCACGTGCAGATATATCATATAAAACAACCATTCTTTGGCGTGCCATTATGTTACCCTTGCGGATAGAATTCATACTTCCTAATTGCGTTACACTTGCATCCACCATAGGGGTGATATCTATTTCTTCTGAATGAATACCTAATTCGCTTACTACTAACTTTGCATCGGATCGACTTTCTGGACTGCTTGTTTTATAAGGCATGATGACGGTTATTACATTTTCTTTGCCGAGTGCCTCGACAGCAAGAAAAGTCACAAGAGAAGAGTCAACTCCACCTGAAAGTCCAACAATCCCTTTCATCATCCCTGCATTTTTAACTTCTTGTTGAATGAATTCTTTTAATTGCTTTTCGACTTTGTTTGTGTTAATGTTAAGCTTACTAATATTTGAAATTTTATGTTTCATAATGATTAAAGATAATAAAATGCGTGAGGTAATTCAAATGAAACTAAATATTTGTAGAAGGAACAACGAAGGTAATCTTTTCGATAAATTCATTACAAAATGTTTATTTTATACTCAATAAATCGTACAAACAACCATAAATTTACATGAAATTCATTAAGCTTTACATATTCTTGACTTTTCATTTAAACTTTGTTAATTTTATGATGAACCATCATCCATAATAACAATTTATCAACATGAAACCTTATATAATTTTCCCAATCTTATTGATATCTTTTTTCATCTCGTTTGCCGAACAACCTGTAAAATTTGGCAAATTACTAAATAAGCACTACCCGACAATGAAAGATGACGACCAGGAAATAATCTACGTCACCTTCACTGACAAGGGCAATACTAAAAAGCATCAAATTCTCAATGCAAACTCACTGATCTCAGAGCGGTCTATTAATAGAAGATTAAAAACACGCGGAGTTAATAACATCATCGATGAGAACGATCTACCATTAGAACGTTCATACGTAAATACAGTTTCAAACAATGTTATGAAAGTCAGACACGAATTAAAATGGTTTAATGCATTAAGTGTTA
>JBBIRP010000111.1:2298-6865 GCA_037441745.1 Ignavibacteriales bacterium | reverse complement strand
CCATTTAATATGTAATACTCTCCTTTGTCTTCTGCCCGAGTTACCATACCACCTGGATTTGAACCATAATCAGGTTCTGTCAAACCAAAGCAACCAATTTTATCACCACTCGCTAATCTGGGAAGCCAATAATTCTTCTGCTCTTCTGAACCGAACGTGTAAATTGGATACATAACCAGAGCACTTTGGACAGAAGCAAAACTCCGAATTCCGCTATCACCTCGCTCAAGTTCTTGCATAACCAAACCATAAGCAACGTTGTTCATTTCAGCACAACCATATTTTGCAGGTAAATTTGAGCCAAATATTCCAAGATCTGCCATTTTAGATATGAGTTCCATCGGGAATGTCCCTTGACGATAATGTCTCTCAATTATTGGTATTACATTATCCTCAACAAATTCTCGGACAGTATTACGTATCAGAATTTCTTCGTCGTTTAGCAGTCCTTCTATATTATAATAATCTACACCTATAAACTTCATATTGAGAAGAATTTTTTGTAAAATAATAACAAACACCCAATTAAGGACGTATATAATTTGAAAGAAATTACAAAATTATTGAAGGAAAACCAAACTATAGGTTAGAATTGTTAATCATTTTTAATGCCATATGCTTTCATCTTTAAGTATAATCCTTTTTCGCTTATTCCTAATGCTTCGGCAGTTTTTCTCTTATTCCCATTGAACATTTTCAACACTTTTTCTATATGTTGTTTTTCTACATCTTTGATTGAGAAGGATGTTGACAAAGCATCAACTTGATGATCAGATAAATGTAAATCTTTTATATCAATTTCTTGATTGGCCGAAAGAATAACCGCACCTTCGATAACATGCTCAAGTTCTCGTACATTACCGGGCCAATCGTAGAGCATCAGAGCTTTCATTGCTTCTGGTGTTAATCGTTTTGGTTCCTTAGCTTTAGATTTTTTTGTAAGAAAATAATCAACTAATATTGGGATATCTTCTCTGTGCTCCCGAAGGGGAGGTACTTTAATTGTTATTACATTGAGTCTATAGAGAAGGTCCTCGCGAAATCTATCTGCACGGACTTCCTCGACCAAATTCTTATTGGTAGCTGAAATTACACGAACATCAACTTTAAGTTCATTTGTTCCCCCGACACGTCTAAATTCACCAGTCTCTAAAAACCTTAATAGCTTCGGTTGGATAATAGGGCTAATATCTCCTACTTCATCAAGGAAAAGCGTTCCACCATTTGCAACTTCAACAAGCCCAGGCTTTGCTGCGTGTGCATCCGTGAATGCACCTTTCTCGTGACCAAAAAGTTCACTTTCCAAAAGTGTGTCAGGGATAGAAGAACAATTAACAGGAACGAATGGTCTGTCTTTTCGAGGACTTGAACGGTGAATGAGATGAGCAATTAACTCTTTTCCTGTGCCACTCGGTCCTGTTATAAGAACAATAGAATCGCTCTGTCCAATTCGATTGGCTTTTTCGATTATATCTTTAATTATAGAACTAGCCCCAACAATTATTGGTTCTCCGGTTTTCCGAGATAATTCTTTCTGCAGTAGCTTATTATCAATTGATAGTTTTTTTCTCTCGATGGCACGTCGTATTGTCTGTTCAACTTGATCGATATCATACGGTTTGCCAAGAACTTCGTATGCTCCAAGCTTAGTTGTTTCGACAGCCATCTTAATGTCCGCATACTGAGAAAGAATGATGACTTGTGTAGTTGGAGAGCTTTCCTGTATGAACTTTAGAACCTCCTTCCCCTCCACGCGAGGCATTATCATGTCGAGAAGCACAACATCATACAAAGTTTTCTGTATAAGGTTGATTGCTTCAGCACCATCAAATGCTAAATCAACCTCATAATTCCCTTCTTCTTGCAATTCTTCTTTGAGTAACGTGGTTATTGCAACTTCATCATCGACAATCAGAATTTTATAACGCTGCGGCATCAAACACCTAAGAAGATTGCCGAGAAAATTTATTCACTAAGAACACGCTCGATAGTTGTGAGTAAATCAACCAGATCGTAAGGTTTGCTTACAAAATCTTCGGCTCCGTGTTTCTTTGATTCAATTGCATTTTTAAGGTCAGCGAAACCGGTAAGCATAATGACTTTAATTGATGGAAAATTTTGTTTAATAAATTTTAAAACTTCAAAGCCATCGACTTTAGGCATCTTGATGTCCAATAGAATTAAATCAAACTTCTTCGTTTGAACTACTGAAATCGCTTCGTCTCCATCTGATGCAGTGTTGACTTCATAACCTGCATTTCTTAATTCGCTGCTGAGTACCGTCCGTAGTGCTTCTTCATCATCGACAACAAGAATATTACTTTTTTCTGTCATGTTTAAACCCTTTGACCAAATTTTAATTTTATTTAATTATAACTTAATGTTTAACGAGAAGCAAGTTAATGAAAAGGATTAAAAAAAGCAATATTGCATCTCACATTTATCGACAACCTTCTTGTATTAAAGAAAAATCAAATATTTATCATCAAATAAAATGAAGTGAAAAGTCGGGATGCCGGGATTTGAACCCGGGACCTCCTGCGCCCAAGGCAGGCGCGCTAGCCGGACTGCGCTACATCCCGATTTTAAACATTCAAATATATGAAACTCTCACCTGATTTGCAATCTTGCTTTTTTCAAGATTTTTACACTCATTTAAATTAGTAATTGTTTGCTTGAATAATCCAGAGGTATATTTTTCAAAATAATGACCTTTCTAAATCCATTAGTGCTATTTGGTCTTATCGCAGCATCTATCCCTATTATTCTCCATCTTCTGAACTTACGTAAACTTCGGACAATTGAATTTAGCACTTTAACGTTTTTAAAAGAGCTTCAACAAACAAAAATACGTCGATTAAAATTGAAGCAATTAATATTACTCATGATTCGAACATTACTTGTAATAGTTTTAGTTTTAGCATTTGCGAGACCTGCACTAAGAGGAACTTTTATCGGAAAATTCGGCAGTCAAGCTAACTCTTCTGTGGTATTGATCATTGATGATTCATTTAGTATGTCTGCATCGGATGAATATGGGGATTATCTTAAACAAGCTAAAGATGCCTGCTTAAAAATATTAGACATGCTAAAAGATGGTGATGAAGTTTCCCTGATTAGGCTTTCTGAGATTCCACAAAATATAATTTATCCCTCGACGCATGATTTTAATATTGTACGTAAGATGGTTGGCGAAATCCAAATATCACAAATCACTCGTCCAATTGGTGAGGCAATTATGCTTGCAAAGAGTATTTTAAAAAATTCAAAGAATGCAAATAAAGAAATTTACGTCTTCAGCGATTTACAGCGTTCTTTATTTTCTCAACCTAATTCTCAAGCTTTCAAAGATTCAATTCAGGAACTGAACAAAAGAGTTCACTACTTTTTTGCGAGAATCGGCACAAGAGAAGTGTCAAATACTTCAGTTGATTCCGTAACTATCACAACCACTATTCTTGAAAAAAATAAACCAGTAAGTCTCTTTACTTCAATCCGAAATTTCAGTAATTTGCCAATCAATAATCTACTTACGAGCGTATATCTTGATGGCATCCGAACTGCACAACGGAATATTTCAATAGAACCATATAGTTCTGGAACTACTGTATTCACATTCATACCAAAGCGAACCGGTTTTATTAAAGGATATGTTGAAATTGAAAACGATGATATTGAACAAGATAATCGAAGGTATTTTACGCTTATGATACCTGAAAACATTGACGTGGCTTTGATTGCAAATTCTGAAGAAGATATTAAATATCTCAGAACTGTACTTAACGCAACATACTCAAGCAGTGAGCAATCTCTATTCACTTTTAAATATATCAACGATAAAAAATTTTCAGTACTTGATTTAAAAAGTATCCAGGTACTAATTTTATCGAACATTTCTTCACTTACAAATTATGACGCTGAAAGAATATCTAACTTTGTTAAATTAGGGGGTGGACTAATTATTTTCCCTGGCGATCCACCCGATATTGAATACTTAATTAATACCCTATTCCCAAATTTAAAAATATCTTCGCTTGGTCAAACAGTTGATTTAATAAAAACAAATCAAACGCTGTCATTTAATAAAATAGATTTTGAGCATCCAATTTTTAGTTCAATATTTGAAAAGATGAACAACTCGAGGGTTGAAGCTAACCCCACAATAAATTCACCGCTAATCTACAAAATTTTGATTCAACCAACTGATAAACATGCTCGAATTATCATAAGTACGAGTAATGGAGGCCCTTTTCTAAGCGAATACACTTTTGGTTTCGGAAAGGTTCTACTGTTTTATTCAGCACCAAGTTTAAATTGGACAGATTTTCCGATTAAAGGAATATTTGCCCCAATTATGCATCGTTCTATCATTTATGTTAGCTCGAGAGCAGATATACAACAAACATTCATAACAGGTGATGAGCCAACGATAAAGCTCAATAATTATCAGAAAGAATTATTAAATGCACCAGGAAAGAAGTATAAATTAATATCACCGCTCGGTTATGAGGATATAATTCAACCAGTCGTAGACACAAAAATCGAGTCTGCCTCAAGTAACATCTTG
>JBBIRP010000111.1:0-2269 GCA_037441745.1 Ignavibacteriales bacterium | reverse complement strand
TATGAAATTAAAAGTTCAAATTTCACGATGACAATGTTTCAAGTGAATATTGATCCTAATGAATCCGATACAAGGAAAATAAAAGATGACGATATGGAAAAATTCTTTAAACGTTTAGGTATAGATGCAAAAATGATTCATTCTCTTGATAATAAGGAAAAAATTCAATCAATGGTATTACAAACACGTTTTGGAATAGAACTTTGGAAATATTTAATTGGAATAGCGTTGATACTCGCACTTCTTGAAATGCTGATCGCAAGAGACAGTCGCAATAAAATTACTGGTTAACCTTAAAATGTTAGAAACAAAAAAAATTGAAAATGCGATAGTTGTAGGGTTGGTAAAAAATCGGTATAGCCGTAATCAATTGGACGAATACCTAGATGAACTCGAATTATTAGCAAAAACAGCGGGAGTTGAGACTAAATTTAGAATAACACAGGAACGTGAGAGGATAGACCCTGCAACATTTATAGGTATCGGAAAAGTCCAAGAAATAGCTGAAATTGTAGAACGTGATAACATCGATGTGGTATTATTCGATGATGATCTTACGCCTGTTCAAATCCGTAACCTTGAAAAATATATAAAATGCAAAATACTTGATCGTAGCGGACTCATTCTTGATATTTTTGCTTCACGTGCAAAAAGTAAAGAATCTATGACACAAGTCGAATTAGCTCAATTGCAATATCTTTTACCACGTTTAACACGCCAGTGGTCACACTTATCAAAACAGTATGGAGGAGTTGGAACAAAAGGTCCAGGCGAACAACAAATAGAAACTGATAGACGCGTTATCCGTGCAAGAATAAGCACTCTCAAAAAGAAACTTGATGCAATAAATAAAGAAAGGGAGATGCAACGCAAGGGTAGAAAAGATTACACTCGCGCTGCTATCGTTGGGTACACAAATGTGGGGAAATCAACATTATTAAAAGTATTGACGGGAGCAAATGTTATAGTCGAAAATAAACTTTTTGCCACACTTGACACCACTGTCCGAAAATTAAGACTCGGTAACAACAGCAAAATACTAATATCTGATACTGTTGGTTTTATCAGAAAACTTCCAACCCATCTTATTGCATCTTTTAGAAGCACGCTCGCTGAAGCATCTGAAGCCGATATATTGCTGCACGTGATCGATATTAGCAATACTCATTTTGAAGAGCATATACAAGTTGTTAATGACACATTAGATACTTTGAATGCAGCTGGTAAACCGACTATTTACATATTTAATAAAATCGATAAACTTACCGACCGAAGTATCATTAGCGAATTTTCTAAACAATATCAACCATCTGTTTTTATATCTGCAAACCGTGGAATTAATATCCAGGCTTTAAACGAAGAATTAATCAATCTTTTAGAACACAATATTATTGAGCAGTCACTAACGATTAAACAATCTGATTACGAAATAATTGCAAAGTTACACGATTTCGCTGATATAATTAGTTCACAGTACGAAGAAGACAAAATAGCTGTAAGATTCCGTATAGAGCAAAAGAATTCAGAACGGCTAAAGAAGTTATTAGGAATAAATATTAGCAATAAATAAAAGATATTATGATTAAAACCGCAATAGAAGCTGCCACGACTTCAGGAAAATTTCTCAAACAAAATCTCGGTAAGGTAAGAGACATTCGGCAAAAATCAGATCAAGAGAAAAATCTAGTCACTGAAATTGATAAGCGATCTGAAGAGATTATAATAGATATTATAAAGAAACATTATCCAAATCATGCAATTCTAGCTGAAGAAAGTGGAACAGAAAAAAGTAAACCATCGGAATACAAATGGATAATAGATCCTCTCGATGGAACGACTAACTTTACGCATGGTTTACCTATATTCTGCGTTTCGATTGGTATAGAATTTCATGATGAAATCATTTCAGGTGTTGTCTATGACCCAAATAATGATGAATTGTTTGTAGCAGAAAAAAACAGTGGCGCTTTTTTAAACGGTAAACGCATTAGAGTTTCACAGAAAAGCTCGTTGAATCAAAGCTTGCTCGTAACCGGCTTTCCATACAACATAACTGATAACCCAGACCATGCAATTGAACATTTTATAAATTTCCTGATGAAAGCACAAGCATTAAGACGAATGGGAGCAGCTGCAATTGATCTTGCATACGTTGCTTGCGGAAGATTCGATGGTTTTTGGGAAGTTGCTTTAAATCCTTGGGATATGGCAGCGGGGGCAATACTTGTTACAGAGAGCGGCGGAATGATGAGCGATTTCTCTGGTAATA
>JBBIRP010000110.1:5540-6880 GCA_037441745.1 Ignavibacteriales bacterium | reverse complement strand
TTATAGCACCCTATTTCTTGTTCTCAATACTTCAGAGAGTGAGGGATAGGGTGTGTTGTTTTTGTTTCGATTACAAATATGTAATGAAATCGCCTCTCGAAAAGGGTAACTAAGAGAATGTTATTAATCCAATGAGGTAATCATTATGAAAAATCTGTTTAAGATAATTCTTCCCATTTATTTAATAATAGTTATTAAACTCAATGCTCAAGATTGGGTTAAAGTAAGTCCTATCTTTGATCCTCCTGGTGATTACTATACCTCGTATGGTCATTTTGTAAATGAAAGAATTGGATGGTGGCTTTCAGGACCAGATGGTAACCTTTGGTACTCGGGAAATGGAGGATTCCTCTGGACAGAATTAGTGGATAGTTTAATAGTAGGAAGTTATATTGAATTTATAGATACTTTTCACGGCTGGATTGGTGGAAGGTTACTTCCAGGTAATGATTATTATATTTTAATTACAAAAGATGGAGGTAAAAATTGGAGTAAATATTCCACCCCTGTAATTGGCTGTTTAACTTTTTTTGATTCACTCAATGGTTTTGCTGGCGGTGATAGTATTTATTCTACAACTGATGGAGGAATAACCTTGCAAGCTCAAAAAATAGAGCCAGGCGTACGATTTGGAATTATGGATATTTATTTTGTCGATAAATTAAATGGATGGGCAGTTGGTGGTAGTAGTACTGCATGGGATGCAGGGATAATTCTGAACACAACAGACGGCGGTAAATATTGGAAAGTGAATCTACATCCGTCGGGTGTTACTGGTTACGCCGTCTATTTTACAGACAGTTTACATGGTTATGTAGTTGGTTCAAATCCTCCGTTTTTTCAAGGAGTAATATATGCAACAAGCAATGGGGGAGCTACTTGGAAATTTCATTATTTACCAGGCACATGGCTAAACGACGTTGTCTTTACTGATGATAGCACGGGATGGGTTATAGGCGATTATGGGTTTATATGGCATACTACAGATAAAGGATTGAGTTGGAATAGAGTTGAGAGCGGTACTACTTCTCATCTATACCGTATCTTCTTTTTCGACAGTGGAAGAATAGGTTACATATTAGGTGCAGATAGTACATTGCTCAAGTATGACAAAACTGTAGGTATCAAAGAAGATCAATTGTCTAAAGAATTATCATATAATCTATATCAAAATTACCCTAATCCTTTCAACCCAAGTACGACGATAGAGTTCTCTCTCCCGCAAGCAGAATATGTGACTCTGAGGTTGTACGATGTCCTTGGTGAAGAGGTATCGGTGCTTGTTCGTGAGCATCTTCGTGCGGGTGTGCACAGAGTACCATGGAATGCCGGGAGTAGGG
>JBBIRP010000110.1:2901-5515 GCA_037441745.1 Ignavibacteriales bacterium | reverse complement strand
ATCTTGTTCGGCTGCAGGCGGGGAGATTTACACAGACAGCAAAACTTTTGTTACTGAAATAGGAAAAGGAGATGAGCTTGCATAGATGATTCATGAATAAAGAAGCACTTGCGGCAACTATCCCAAAAATATTCTCTGCCGAAAGATACTGCTTTTAGGAAAGTTATCCAGCAAGGACTTGTTGGTGTTCCATCATCAAGATCCTTTCTCCATTTGGTGAAGGTATCAAGATGCTTAAACATGACATTTCTATCGAGTCCGTTACCTGACATTCTTAACGAGTTATTACACAATAAAACTGTTTCCATACGGGGAACTTGTAATTAAATATTTATTATCCTATATTTCTTTTTAAAAAACACAATAACTAGTCGAGTATTATGAAAACATTTCTGAGTTTTTTTCTTTTGGTAATCTTTACCGTGTTTTTAACATGTATTGTTAGATCCCAAGTACCGCGAATTTTTTCTTACCAAGGGATTCTTTCTGATACAACAGGAGCTCCAAAACCCGATGCTGATTATTCGATCATGTTCAAATTGTATTCTGTACCAACCTCAGGAAATTCAATTTGGAGTGAAACCCAAACTGTACACACGAAGCGCGGCTTGTTTTCAATTATTCTTGGTGGTGTTGTTCCATTTCCAGATTCACTCAAATTCAATCAACAATATTGGCTTGGGATCCAACTGGTTCCGTATCCGGAAATGTCTCCACGCATTCCTTTCACTTCTGTGCCATTCAGTATCAATGCAGCACATTCGGATACATCCGAGTATGTTAAACATTCTTCTCCGATCCCAACCAGATCGATCTCATTGTCAAAGATCGATACTGCAGGTGCAACAGATAATCAGGTTATAACTTATTCAGGTGGTTAGATTGTTTGGGGTATGCCATCAACCGGCGGATTGAGTTTGCCATACAGCAGTGCAACAAATGCGGCTACCGCATTCCGAGTTGAGAATCAGGATTCGGTTGATAGTTACAACGTCGCAGTGATGGGAATTTCGACCGCAACTTCCGGATCGACTTATGGTGTCGGTGGTATTACAAATAGTATCGGAGGTTATGGACCTGCAATTGGTACCTATGGACTTGGCACTAATCCAACTGGTTACAATATCGGATTGTACGGTGCAACGTATAGTTCGTTCAATCAATCAGTTGGAGTGAAGGGAAGTTCACTAAGCAGTACCGGCGAAGCACCGGGAGTTATTGGTGAAACAAATAGCAGTACAGATTATGCGACAGGAGTTGTAGGATATGCAAACGCCACAACTGGAATGTCGTTTGGTGTAACGGGTAAAACATCAAGCTCCACACTTGGAGCGGCAGGCGTTGCCGGTTATGCACTCTCATCAAGTGGTGTAAGTAATGGTGTTTATGGTAAGAATAGCAGTTTAACTGACGGTGCCGACGGCGTCACAGGTGAGGCATCTGCTGCGAGTGGTATAACAAACGGAGTGTACGGTGTAACTATGAGTTCAACTGATCGAGCTACCGGTGTATTTGGTTTCGCACCCGCAACCAGTGGAATGACTTATGGAGTTACTGGAAGGACGCACAGCTTATCTAATTTTACTGCAGGTGTTAATGGTTATGCAGCTCGCACAAGTGGTATCTCGTATGGTGTTTATGGTGCAACAAACAGTGTAACCGGTGGTGCCTCAGGTGTTTATGGTAGTGCTGATAATGCGGGTGGAATCGCAACCTATGGTGTAACAGGTAAAACTAACAGTACTAATCCAACATCAGCGGCTGTTTACGGTTACAATAATTCTTCAAGCCAAAGCGGTTCACTAGGCGGAAGTAATTTTGGAGTCAAATCCGATGGCGATTTGATTGTAAACGGCGATGTGCATGTAAGTGGAAACATTGTCGGTACTTATGGTTGGAGTGATATCCCGTTTGCATCTGGTTTTGGAAATGTAAGCGGTATGCAAAGCGCTCAGTATAGAAAGATTGGAGATATAGTATATCTTAGAGGATTGATTCAGAAAAACAATCTTAACGATATCATACTATACGATGTTTTAGCAACTTTGCCGGTAGGTTTTCGTCCCCCGGCAACAATAATTTTACCGACATGGCCTAACGCATCGGGTGTAACCATATATTCAGATGGGCGAATCGTTTCGGGTGGTGCAGGATTCTGGGAGCAGAGTATAGAAGAAATTTTCTTTTCAACAACTCCATAAAGGAAGGAGTTAATCCAATGAAAAAGATAAATGGTTTTTCTCTGTCGATAGTACTGGTGTTATTATGCTTTCAATTTAGTTATGGACAGAATAATGCAGTCTATTGGTCAACATTTAGCGCTGGGTTTGCAGTTTCATCATCGATGAATTCAATGATGAAATCTGTCATTGGACAACCCATACTTGGAGATTCAAAACAATCCAACAGTCATATCCAAAGCGGATTATTGGTTGATACATTGCTCATTGGTGTATTTGTTGGAGTGAAGGATGTAGAACAATTACCATCTGATTTCAGATTATATCAGAATTATCCGAATCCGTTTAATCCACAAACTAAAATTGAATATTCACTACCCGAGGCACAGCACGTGAAGTTAATTATCTACGACGTTCTAAGTCGTGAAGTAGTG
>JBBIRP010000110.1:0-2874 GCA_037441745.1 Ignavibacteriales bacterium | reverse complement strand
TAAGTTTCGATGCCAGCAATCTTCCAAGCAGTGTTTATCTCTATCGCTTACAAGCAGGTAAATTCACCGATGTAAAGAAGATGATCTTGATGAAGTAAGTCCAATTTAAAAGAGTGGGGTTCATCCAAATGATGGGCTCCATTTTAATATCATTATATCTAATTTGCACCTTACTACTCTGAACGTTATATTCATACATCCTATATCCTCCAACTTGAATTCTGAATCTCGAATCCTCATGGACATTTTCCACGAAATACTCTCTGCTCTTGAAAATGAAGACCACATCATGCTAGTCACTATTTTATCTACTTCAGGTTCAACTCCTGCTTCAGCACTCAGTAAGATGATTATCAAAAATGGTGGAACTACCTCGGTTGGAACTATCGGTGGTGGGTGTATGGAAGGAGAAGTTATAAATCATGCGAATAGATTGTATCAATCCAACAAAGCTAAGATACTCTCATTTGATTTAAATGAAGATGATATGGAATCTGGCCTTATCTGTGGTGGGAGTTTGGAGGTTTTAATCGAACCAATTACGAGAAAGTATATTCCAATTTATCAAGAGATAAAATTAATAAGAGATAAAGGCGAAGACTGCGTTCTTGGAATTTTGCTGAGTAAGGATAATGTAGTTGAGGATAAGGTAATTTTTAAAAGAGATATTGGAAAATTCGATGGATGGGATGTTGAAAATTTTTCCGATATTCCAACACTCCAACAATCCATTTCAAACGCTTATCAGAAAAAAGAAATAGTCCGATTAAAACTGGAATCAGGTGAAATAATTTTAGAGCCAATTTTCAGCAACCCAAAGCTCATTATCTTTGGGGGCGGCCATGTATCGAAATTTGTTTCCCACTTCGCTGCAATCGTTGGGTTCGAAATTACAATTGTTGATGATAGGGAAAAATATGCAAATCCCAATCGTTTTCCTGAAGCTATTTATACTATCGCCGCAGATTATAATTCTGTGTTTGATAAACTTAATGTAACTCCATCGACCTACATAGTAATCGTTACGAGAGGACATAGATATGATGAAATTGTGTTGGAACAAGCTTTAAAAACACAAGCGAAATACATTGGTATGATAGGGAGTAAACATAAAGTTTTCACAACATTTCAACATCTTCGAGAAAAAGGATTTTCTGAAGCTCAGTTAAAGCGTGTTCATGCGCCGATTGGAATTAACATCGGTGCTTCTACTACCGAGGAAATCGCCATCAGTATTGTCGCTGAGATGATATGTATAAGAAGAGAAATACTTAATCCGCCTCAGCACATGTATTAATTATAATTTATAGGATATTTGGATTATTATAATTCTGATGTTTTAGTGCATTTATCACTGAAACATAAAACCTTCTATCATATATTGTCAATCTTTCATCTGTTTAACTTTTGCACTTCACATTACTACGTCTTATATTCTAAACGAAGTAAAATCCATTTGAATTAATAAAAATACTTTATGATATCTGGAATCGTGCTTGCAGCTGGTTCTTCTCGTCGTATGGGTTCACCAAAAGCGTTGTTGAAAATAAATGATAAAACTTTTTTACAGCACGTTGTGGAGGTTTTACATTCAGCTCGCATCATAGAAGTTGTCATTGTGCTTGGTTCAGAGGCAGAAGTTATTCAGCAATCTCTCTCTTGGTTTACTGGAAAAATTGTCGTAAATGAAAATTGGCAAAAAGGACAACTTACTTCGATCATAGCGGGAATTAATTCACTTGATATAGATAAATCTGAATCGGAAGAAGTCCACGGTGTTATGATCTGTCCAATTGATCATCCTCTAATTTCTCAATCTATACTCGTAGATCTTCTTCAAGGATTCTGGGTGTCAAAGAAATATATTATCATCCCGACATTCAACGGTAAAAGGGGACATCCAGTAATTTTTTCAAGAGAACTCCTCAGAGAGCTTCACACGATACCGTATGAGATCGGAGCAAGAGCAATGCTTCATAAACATCCCGAAAAAATATTTGAAGTTCCCGTAAATGATGAAGGGATTTTAATTAACATCAATACACCTGAAGATTATAGAAAGTACATAAATGGCTGAATCTTATCTCCTTGGATATGATATTGGTAGTTCCTTTATTAAAGCAGCACTAATTGAAGTTGAAACAGGTCGATTGGTTGCTTCAGCAAGTTCACCTGAAAATGAAATGGAAATCATATCGCCTGAACCAGGTTGGGCTGAACAAAATCCAGAAATTTGGTGGAGAAATTTAAAAATCACTACAAGTATCCTAAAACAAGCTCACATTGAGAAACTTCAAAATGTTGTTGCTATCGGTATTTCATATCAAATGGATGGACTTGTGTGTATTGATAAAAATTTTAATGTTCTACAACCTGCAATAATCTGGTGCGACAATCGTGCTGTAGAAATAGGCGAAGAAGCTTTCCATTCGCTTGGGGAAGATGTTTGTTTGCATAGATTACTTAACTCACCTGGTAACTCTATAGCATCAAAGTTAAAATGGGTGATGGAAAACGAATATGATGTCTATAAACAAATTTATAAGATTATGCTTCCAGGTGATTACATCGCAGCAAAATTGACATCCGAGATTTTTACAACACAATCTGGACTCTCTGAAGGAATGCTCTGGGATTTTATAGACCAAAAGCAGGCAGATATTGTTTTGAAATATTATAATATCCCCACGTCTCTTATTCCAGACATAGTACCAACTTTTCATGTACAAGGTTATGTTACAAAAGAAGTTGCAAGTGAGCTAGGTATAAAGTCTGGAATACCCATCTCATATCGTGCAGGTGATCAACCTAATAATGCATTGTCATTAAAAGTTCTTCAACCGGGTGAAGTCGCTGCATCTATGGGGAACTCTG
>JBBIRP010000109.1:0-6926 GCA_037441745.1 Ignavibacteriales bacterium | reverse complement strand
GGTGCAGCAGTTGTTGTGTTGGAAGATGATTCGATCTTAAATGATTCTTTCTTTCTCCACTCAGGTGTTATGAAAATTGTAGTCCCAAATAGTAGAATTGCACTTGCAAAGTTATCGGCAAACTATTTTAATAACCCCTCTGAGCGTCTTTCCATTTTCGGCGTCACTGGTACAAATGGTAAAACAACTACAACATATTTATTGAAATCAATACTTGAAAGCACAGGAAAAAAGACGGGACTATTAGGAACAATAGAATACAAAATAGGAAATCAAACATTTACAGCTACGCATACAACACCCGAATCTTTTGACTTAAATGAATTATTCTCTCAAATGTTAGATGTGGGTTGTTCTGCTGCGGTTATAGAGGTATCTTCACACGCGTTATCTCAACATCGAGTTCATGCAATTAAATTCACCGGCGCAATCTTTACGAATCTAACACAAGATCATCTCGACTATCATATAACTATGGAAAAATATTTCGAGGCAAAAAAATCATTGTTTGATTCTCTGCCAAGTTCATCATTTGCTGTAATAAATGTCGATGACAAATGGGGGCAAATAATCTGTAATTCGACTAAAGCAAATATTTTAACTTATGGCATTCACTCATCAGCAGATATTCAAGCGAAAAATATTTCTACAACAACAGATGGAATAAAATTTTCTCTTTTAGCAAAAGGAAATGAAATCAATATCGAATCAAACCTAATCGGGACATTTAATGTATACAACATTCTTGCGGCATGCGGTGTGGGAATTGCATTAGATATTCCATTACACAAATTGAAAGAAATGATTTTTAAAACAACTGTAGCCCCCGGTAGATTTGAGCAAATAACTTCACCAAAAGGATGGATTGCTATAATTGATTATGCACACACACCCGATGCATTAGAAAAAGCACTTACAGCTATTCATGAAATGTTTGCAATTAATAAAAAAGGAAAAATCATTACAATATTTGGTTGTGGTGGTAATCGCGACCGCAGTAAACGGCCAAAGATGGCACAGATTGCTTCGACCCTCAGCGATGTTACCATCATAACATCAGATAATCCAAGGAATGAAGAACCAGAGCACATTATAAACGAAGTTATTCGCGGTATGAAGACTGGAAGTGAGTATTACAGAGAGGTAGATAGGAAAAAAGCTATCCATTTGGGTCTTGATATTGCCAGTAAGAATGATGTGGTTTTAATTGCTGGTAAAGGGCACGAAAATTATCAAATAATCGGTGATCAGAAGATTCATTTTAACGACAGAGTAGTAGTTGAAGAATATATTAATACACATAAATGAACATCACAATAACGGATATTCTAGGCATCGATCATGTTGCTACATTTAATATTGATACGATAACTTATAAAAATTTTAAAGGAATCTCGACAGATTCCCGACTGGTTCAACCAGGAGAATTGTTCTTTGCAATAAGAGGTGAAAAACTGGATGGACATTCTTTTGTTAAAAATGCATTCGCATCTGGAGCAGCATGTTCAATCGTCGATCAAAATGTTGATCGAACAACTTACTTAGATCGACCACTAATAGTCGTTAAAAATACAGTAGTAGCACTTGGACAGCTTGCAAGAATATATCGAAACAAATTCGATATCCCATTTATCGCAATCGCAGGAAGTAATGGAAAAACAATGACAAAAGAAATAGTCTCCAGAGTTCTAAAAACTCAATACAATGTACTCAGCACAAAATATAATTATAATAACAAAATTGGAGTACCTCTTACACTCTTCAGACTCAAGAAAAGTCATAAGATTGCAGTTATAGAAATTGGCACCAACCATTTTGGTGAGTTGAAATATCTGTGCGATATTCTTCAACCGACGCACGGATTGATAACAAACATTGGACGTGAGCATTTAGAGTTCTTTAGAAATCTGGATGGAGTTGAGCAGGCAGAAGGTGAATTATTCCAGTGGTTGGATAAGACTAGATTCGGTTTTGTAAACCTTGATGATGTTCGAATAATTAAACTTGCAAGAATGCTCAAGAATAAATTAACATATGGTTTTTCAAAACATTTTGCAACAGTCAGAGGTAAGTTTATTGAATTTGATAAAAAAGGTTGTGCAAAATTTTCAATTAAAATTAAAAATAAAAAGGAATTTATGATACAACTCTCGGTTCCAGGCAAACAGGCTATGATGAATAGTTTAGCTGCGGTAGCTGTTGGAGTTAGCTTCGGTATCAACAAAATAAATATTAAAAAGGCAATAGAAACATTTAAACCAATAGCCAAAAGAATGGAAGTCATTAAAATAGGTCAGATTATTATATTGAACGATACTTATAATGCAAATCCCGATTCGATGATTTCAGCACTCGATACTCTGTTTGAGATGAAGTGTTCAGGGAACAAAATAATTATTATGGCAGACATGCTAGAACTCGGAGAATCGGCCGAAAAAGAGCATGAAAATATTGGTAAAGAGATTGAAAAGCGTGGATTTGAATATTTATTGACTTATGGCGAATTAACAAAATTTACACATGACTCAGCAAATATTAAAGTAAAAATGCATTATGACCAGAAAAACATCTTAGCGGAATATGCAGCAGAGCTCGCAGCAGAAGGTGATATTATACTTGTAAAGGGTTCGCGGGGTATGAGAATGGAAGATGTTGTGATGTTTCTTATTGAACGACTAAAAGCAAAATTAGATTAACACAATATATATGCTTTATTACTTACTTGATTATATTAACGACATCCTACACCCACCAGGATTTGGTGTTTTTAGATACATAACCGTCAGAGCTGGTGCGGCTGCAGTTAGCGCATTGATCATTGCATTTTGGTTTGGTCCAAAAATCATAAGATTTTTAAAGAAACATCAGATCGGAGAATCAGCAAAGCTCGAGGCTCCAAAAACACATCTCAGCAAAGCAGGAACACCGACTATGGGTGGTTTGATTATTCTTTGCAGTATCTTAATACCGGCTTTACTCTGGACCGACTTAAAAAATGGATACGTTTGGCTAATTATTTTTGTGACTGTTTCGCTTGGAACCGTAGGTTTCTTAGATGATTACCTTAAAGTCGTTAAGAAAAAACGTAAAGGCCTAATCGAAGAATACAAACTCATCGGTCAAATTATTGTTGGACTGGTTGTTGGTAGCATAATTTACTTTTTTCCGCAAGTAATCGATGCAGAGCTCTGGAAATTTAAATCAAGTACAACAGTACCATTTTTCAAAGGAATGGAATTCGATCTTGGCATTATGTATATACCATTTGTCATGTTTATAATTGCAGGAACAAGTAATGCAGTAAATTTAACAGATGGTTTAGATGGATTAGCGGCAGGTTTAGTTGGGATTGTTGGATTAACACTCGCAGTCATTAGTTACATATCCGGACGTATCGACCTAAGTCAGTATCTTACGATTCCATTTTTACGTGGAAACGGTGAACTAAGTATATTTTGTTCTGCAATTGTGGGAGCTACGTTGGGATTTTTGTGGTATAATGCATATCCTGCACAAGTATTTATGGGCGACACTGGTTCATTAGCACTAGGAGGAGCCATTGGTACCATATGCGTTCTAATAAAAAAAGAATTACTTCTCCCAACTTTAGGCGGTATATTTCTGATAGAAGTTATTTCTGTTATTATTCAACGAACATATTTTAAATATACAAAGAGAAAATATGGTGTAGGGAGAAGGGTATTTAAAATGGCCCCGATTCACCACCACTTTGAAATGCTTGGTTGGCCTGAACCTAAAATAGTTACAAGGTTTTATATAGTAGCAATTTTACTAATGATATTAAGTCTCGCAACATTTAAAATTCGATGAAACAATAACGACATGGTTCAAAAGCTAATAGATAAAAATATTAATGAAAGAAAGATTTCTGTTTTAGGTGCCGCTCGAAGTGGCGTTGCCGTTGCACGACTTTTAAAAAGAAATGGAGCAAAAGTATTTGTAAGCGACATCGCACCAGAAGAAAATATTCAAGCAAATATTCAACAGCTTAAGACGATCGGTATTGAATATGAAATTAATGGTCACACAAATCGAGTACTGGATGCAGACATAATTATTATTAGCCCTGGAGTACCATCAAATAATCCGATTATTGAAAAAGCATTAATGAAAAATATACCAATCTTATCAGAACTCGAAATTGCAAGTTGGTTTTGTAAAGCATCGATAATTGCAGTGACAGGAACAAACGGCAAGACTACTACGACAACATTGATCGGGAAAATGTTAGAAGATGCAGGAATAAAAAATACAGTAGGCGGCAATATTGGAAAAGCATTCTCAGACTTTGTCGAAAACCTTAATGAAAAATCAATAGCGGTTTTAGAAGTAAGCAGTTTCCAACTCGATTATATACACACTTTTAAACCAAAAGTTTCAATAATTTTAAATATTACTCCAGATCATCTAGATAGATACAATAATAATTATGAAAAATACATTGCATCAAAATGCCGAGTATTCGAAAACCAAACTATCGATGATTACATCATCTATAACTATGATGACAATGAAACACAGAAGCAAATCCGCCGACTTGCCAGCCTACATGTAACGACATTACCTTTTTCGTCCGAACGACGTTTTAATGAAGGAGCTTTTACTGAAAATGGTATGATGATTACTGTTTTAAATGGTAATCGAACAGAAATAATAAGACAGGACCAAATAGGCATACGTGGCATACATAATTTATACAACTCGATGGCGGCTACTTTAGCTTCTCAACTAATGGGGGCTGCACCAATATCGATTTCAACAACTTTAAAAAACTTTAAAGGTGTTGAACATCGACTTGAGTTTGTTCGTGAATTGAACGGTGTGACATATATTAACGATTCTAAAGCAACTAATGTCAATTCAGTTTGGTACGCACTGCAATCTTTCGAAAAGCCAATTATTCTCTTACTAGGCGGTCGAGACAAAGGGAACGATTATACAATGCTAAACGAATTGATAAAGAAGCAAGTTAAAATCATAATAGCAATAGGTGAATCTGCAGACAAAGTAAATCAGCACTTTAACAAAATAACATCAGTGATAAAAGCAGGCTCGATGGAAGAAGCAATTAAATTAGCTAAGAGTCTCGCTCGAATTGGAGATATCGTACTGCTTTCACCAGCATGTGCATCATTCGATTGGTTTGATAATTATGAACATCGTGGAAAGATATTTAAACAATTAGTTAACTCATTATGATAAACTATGTTTTCCGAGAATAAAAATCATATTGATCTACCCATTTTACTTGCTGTTCTGACTCTTATGTTTCTCAGTCTTGGAATAGTTTATAGCGCATCAGCAAGTTATGCTCAGTTCAAATATGGTAGAAGTGAACAAATGTTAATAAGTCATGCTATCAAAGTTTTTATTGGAATTCTTGGTTTATTTCTCTTTATGCGTGTCGATTATAAAATATTAAAACGATTCACAAAATTTGCATTAGTGGTCGCCGTAATTATGCTTCTTGTAACTTTCCTTTTAGGAGGAGAAACAAAAGGAGCAACTAGATGGCTACGTTACAGCAGTATTAGTTTGCAACCGTCCGAATTTGCAAAATATGCCTTACTTTTTCACTTATCAACCCTTTTGGCTATAAAGCATGAAATCGTACACGAATTTAAAAAAGGATTTTTCCCTTTAATTTTTTGGATCGTTTTGATTACGCTTCTAGTCATGGTGCAACCAAATTTCAGCATGGGAACAATGATTTTTGTACTCAGCCTCATTATGCTGTACATTGGTAATGTTCGATTTAAACATCTTGCTTTGACTTTTGTTTCATTGCTACCCCTAATTGTAATTTATCTCTTTAGCGCAAGTTATAGGTACAAGCGTATAATGGAATTCATAAATGGTATAAGTGCTTCTCAAGATAAACTCGATTATCAACCATGGCAGTCAATTATCGGTTTTGGAAATGGTGGGATATTCGGAGTTGGACTTGGTGAAAGTAAACAAAGAGACTTCTTCTTGCCCGAATCATATGGTGATTTCGTTTTCTCTATCGTTGGAGAAGAATACGGATTTATTGGTACTATGTTTTTCATGTTGTTATTTCTTTTGATAATGTATAGAGGTTTCAAGATCTCAAAATATTCATCCGATTTTTTTGGTAAATACTTGGCAATTGCAATTACATCAACTATTACACTTTATGCTTTAATTAATGCAGGTGTGACTTTGGGGATTTTACCAACCACCGGTCTTCCGATGCCTTTTGTAAGTTACGGTGGTTCATCGATGGTGTTTTCTGCTTGTGCAGTGGGGGTACTTTTAAATATTTCCTCACAAACAGATTTACACCCAAGAGCGACAGAAATACCAATAGTTGGTTTAGTAAATAGTAACGATGTAAAAATGAGAAAGGTATATTGATGTGTCAACTTTACGCGTCATATTTGCAGGTGGTGGAACGGGAGGTCATCTTTTCCCCGCTATTGCAATTGCTGAAGAAGTTAAAAAACAGGTTCCTGATGCGGCGATCTTATTTATCGGCACAAAAGATAAAATCGAAGCACGCGTCGCACCACAAAAAGGATTTCAGTTTAAGACAATATGGATCAGTGGATTTCAACGGGGATTTCAAATTAAAAACATTATTTTTCCATTGAAAGTCGTAATAGCACTAATGCAAGCATATTCAATTATAAAACATTTTAAACCAAATGTTGTTGTTGGCACAGGTGGATACGTATCGGGCCCGGTGCTGAGAGCAGCTATGTTCGCTCGGATACCAACATTGATTCATGAACAAAATAGTTATCCCGGTATTACAACTAGATTACTTGCACGGAAAGTTAACGAGATTCATTTAACTTTCGAAAGTTCAAAAAAATATTTCCATAATTTCAAGAATGTTTATGTTACCGGAAATCCGACACGCGAAGATTTACAAAATGTTG
>JBBIRP010000108.1:1025-6949 GCA_037441745.1 Ignavibacteriales bacterium | reverse complement strand
ATATCAGTTGTTTCTCGCCAGTCAGTTAATGTTGGATCTGTACCGATTCCAAATGTTGGTACTGCTGCGGTTCCACCAGAAGGATTTCGGTGACAACTTGCTGCACAACTATTTAGCATTCCCTGCGTAGGCGATGAAACCCCCTGGTAATTTAATGTATTGACGGGTGAGATTACCACAAACCTATGTGAATGGATATCATAAGCTTTTGCACTTGTCGCTGTTTTGGCTAAGTGACACTTAGAGCAACGTCCAATGCCACCAGTACTTAAATTATTCTCTGGATCGTACACATCGTGTTTGCTATGCTGGTTTACTACAAGTCCAATAGAATCTTTATATGTTACTGGATCATGGACCCAAGCTTTTGGAATGTTTGCAAATGGCCCATATGTTGCATGGCACGACAAACAAAGTGTATTGTTATCGTTATTGGTCGCAAATATTTCCGAATCGACTGCCATCGTATCTCTAAGGAGATGATCTCCAGGAACATTTGGATGTGGATCATGACAAGTGAAACAAACTACTTCCTCATAAGGATTATTATAATGTGCAGTACCGAGAAACTCCTGATACTGTTGATGATGCATTCTAGCAGTTAAAAGGTCGGGCCATGTGCCGGGACCTCCGGCTGTATTTGGAGATTTGCTCATATCCAAAAACACTGATAATGGTTTGGTAGAATCTGCGGGATTGAAATATGTATTATCTGCCTCATTCTTTGGATATTCATGTGTTCCTCCCATAGATTCAGCCCGGTTATGACACTGTCCACATACTTCTAATTTTCTATCTTTAGTTGTCAGTTTCGCTGGATTCATTTGATGCCCAGGCCCACCTCCACCTTGATATGGTCCGTGGCAATCCTCACAACCAATTTCCATATTCAAAGTTGAATTATTGCTTGCCCACGTCGCATGCCAAGAGGTGTCCGCCCCTGTAACAACCATTTCAACTTTACCACCAGTTACATGGCAACCCATACAATTCTTATCCCATGATTTTTTACGGAAAGTATTGTCAATGGATTTTACAGTACCATCGCTATTGAACCAATTTCCAGGATTATAAGCTACCCAAGAACCAGTTGAATTATCCATATATCCTTTTAAGTTATATTGTATTGGTAACATGTAATAAGAGGTATCTATTTTTACAAGATAGCGTTGTTTAAAACCCCAACCGTAAGTGTATGCGATTTTATATTCAAAACCACCTGAACCTACGGTAGCAAAAAAATCATTGCCTGAGCGGCGCAGATAAACCTTTGCACTGTTATACGACGAACCCATGTCTATGCTATCACCATTAGTAAATGATGCTAATGGTCGAATTGCAACAGTATCAGGAATCAGATGAATTTTTGAATGAAGGGTATTCTGCCAGTTTGTGAATTGATTACCCGCAATACCGCTATGGCAAACTTGACACATTTGAGTGCCCGTATATGTCTGCGCTTGTATAGCTGATGAAATGAATACGATCATCACCATAATGGAAATAACAATTGTGACCTGCTTCATGATAACTCCTTTCAATATATTTTATTTTTATGTAATATGGGTTATATGTTAGAACAATTATCTTCGCATTTATGTGGATATAATATAGAAATATTAATAACAAATTGCAAGTATTCTGACGTAAATAATGAGATATGTTATTGAATTTAAGTTAAAAACAGTAAAGGAGCCACTAAGTGGGAAGTGGCTCCTTTGTCTTGATTTATTTCATCAAGATCATTTTATTTGTTGCTGTATATTTACCCGCTTCCATCTTATACAGGTAAATACCGCTTGATACTATGTTTCCAGATTCATCTTTTCCATCCCATTCAACAGAATGATAACCCGGATTCTGCTCATCATTAAGAACAGTTTTCACGAACATTCCAAGTGTATTGTAGATCGTTATTTTTACATGTGTCGCTTCCGGTAATTCAAATCGAATCGTGGTCGATGGATTAAAAGGATTCGGATGATTTTGACGCAATGCGTACGCTGTCGGTATCCCAACACTCTCATCCACACCAGTGAGAGTTAAAGATTTTTCTTCAGTAAAGTTACTCTCATTACCAGAGAAATCAAACGTGGTCAATTTATAATAATATGTTCGTCCTGCCTGAACCGATGCATCTGTATATTGTGTATTGACGGTTGTTGCAATTGGAACGCCATGTGGATTAAAGTTTGGTGTTATACCTCTATAGATTGCAAAATACTTAAAGTCTCCATCTTTAGGGTCATCCCATGAAAGATTGATCGCACCTGCTACATTCTGTAAAGTCAAACCAGTTGGCGCTGCTGGAGCAAGATTATCAACAGAATAACCAGACATTGCTGCCGAAGCATATACAACGTTCGCAGAGGTATAACCAACTACTTCAAACGTTGTTTGCTTCATTCCTTCGATAATTGTTGAATCATACAAAGTTTGTACTACAAGCGAGTACATTGGTTGTTTAATTGCTTTATACTCACCAACTTTTGTCCAAACACTACCATTCAAACTTACACGTTTTCCTTCTGCAACTTTTAATAACATTTCTTTGAAAGAAGCCGCATTAATTTCACCAGCAAGTGCGTTAGCTGAATCTTGTCTCAATACGAGGTAATTTACAATTGGATCAGGATAGTTTTCCGCAGGGAATTGATTCCAAACGATCTGTACCTGTTTACCCTGATCGTTGGGAACATCTGTAATCGAAGAGATTGACCCTGCACCAGCACCAAGCTGTACCATTTCGATAGAAGAACGCAACAATGAAGATGCATATTCATAATTATGGACACCATAGCTACCATCGTTCAAAACAAAATAATAGTTATACGAAGCAGCTTTCTGGATAGTTGTCAAACTACCATCTGTGGGCCCCTTCGGTTGAGATGTATCCCCTGACGTTGCATGAGGTAACAGAACTCTTAATTCCTCTAGCAGGGTTTTAACTTTCGCTTGACTTTGTTCTACAAATTCTAATGAAACAGTCCCATGACAATCTTTACAACCCACTGGATTTAAAATATCGTCCGTGGTATTATCTGGTGTACCATTATCATAGACGACCTTAAAAGTGTGTCCACCAAGTTTATTCATATACTGTTTAGATGAGATACCGGATAACAACAAAGTATCTGCACCTTCGATCGGAGCCATATGACATTCTACACACTTATCTACAATATTGCTGTGGGAAGAATTTCTATACTGATACCCCACAAATTGGAAACCACCCCAATTACCCACCCCAGTTTGTCCAAGTGTATAAGGTGTTCCATTCACACCAGCAAGCATTGGCCCTTGTGGTGAATGATGTAATCCGCGAGAGCTTAACCTAGTCTTATGGCAATTTGTACAAGCATCACCAACCGATGCGACTCTTAATTGAGCAGGATTCTCATCGTTGTGTGGATCATGGCATGCAGCACATGTTATCGATTGAGCATCCGCATAGGGTGCACCTGAGGTTTGGTGACCTAAATTTTCAGTAATATAACCTTGAGCTGTATGGCATTGCGCACAATTTGTGCTATTCATATGTTCAATTGAATTCGGTTCACCTTTAGAAATTGAATGCGCACTACTGCTCCATTCATAATTTTTAACATGATGGGAAAGTGCACCATGGCACTGACCACAAAGATCAGCGGATAATGAAACTGCGATCTGATTTTTATCCTTTTGTCCATAATGCAAGCTACCAGGACCATGACAATTTTCACATTGAATATTAGCCTTCGCTGCCAATGTTGGATAATTTACTTTCATAGAATCCCAGTTACCCGGTTGAAGCGTTGGCGGAAAAGTCCACCCCGTTGATGACTTAATATCATCGAATCCGTTATTTACGGCAGTTGGTAACATATCATAACCAACACTATGGCATGAGATACAATTATTTCCGAAATGGCCTGAGGCATCATCTATTTTTCTTGCAAAAGCTGATGCATGGTTTGTTCCTTGCCATTCTGATGCTTTACCACTATGACAAGCAGCGCATTCACCCTTCGAAACATCAGGTGTACCAACTATATTGCCAACACCTACCCACTTGGCTGAGTTTATATAGATTGAAGTAGACTTCGTACCATGACTCGTAGTAACTGTAAGATCCACCTTATATTGACCAGTAGTATCTGGAATAAAATATGTTGTCGTATCCGTATGAACTATCTCAGCAAAAACACCCGGCGGATTTGTAAGTGACCACGTTTCAGTAATTATTGTATCTATCCAACTGTTTATCGGATTTGTTCCTGATGTATACAAAGCCAGAGCTTCTAACCAAACTTTTTGTCCTTTACCAACATTCGGTAAGCCGCTTGACAAAGTATTGTACCTACCTTGAGCTCTTAAATCAGGACTGACACCCTTAACTATAATTCGAGCGGTTTGAATTTGTGCCATGCCCATGCCACTGAATGCAATCGTAAACACTAACATAAAAATTATTATAAATATTTTTTTCATAGTTTTTTCCTTTGAATGTTGTTAATGTTAAATAGATATTTAGCTTTAATAGTTGCAAATGATATGCCCCAAAAATGCTATTCTCATTTTATATAATATGCTTTCATAAATAAAAAAAACGCATATTTTCAGCTAATTTAGAATGGATGTTTATGGTGGGATAAATCAAAATTGATAACAATGGGGGATATCACACATCCACCTAATAAGACGATAGGATGGTTAACATATCAGTTTCTTAACAACAGTAACTATATCAGAAAGTTTGAATGGTTTTTGTAGAAAAAAATCAACTTTATCTTTGAACATCTCCAGCATTGCTTTACTTTCCGGGTAGGCGCTTATCATAATTACAGGAATTTTTTGAAATTTAATTTTTACACTTTCAGCAACATTAAACCCACTTTTTACAGGCAACTTGAAGTCGGTTATCACTAAATCATAGTCCATTGAATTAATTAAACAAATAGCCTCCTCACCAGTTTGCGCCGTGGTAATTTTAAATCCTTCTTTCTTCAGAGCATTCGCAATTGACCAGCTAACTAACGACTCATCATCGACAATTAATATACTACGTTGTTTTTCTTTCTCCACACAATTCAATAATCTTTTTTCATAAGACTCAATCATCTTAATTACAGGTTATGTTTTCAAAATTAGCGCCCATGACAAGTTGTACATTTACCTGAATTTCGGTGAAGATCATTTTTATTTCTCATTTCAACATTTTGTTTCAATAATCTTAATTGTTTGAATGACGGACTTAATTGTTGAAGGGTCTGCGGTATTTGTAGCGATGGTTTTATTTCCCCTGCTAGACTACTAACAATAAGCTGTGCAGTCGATTGAAGTGGAGCCGGATTTTCTGAGACACTCGGGTCAAGGCCATTTTGAGCGGGGTATAATTTACCATTGTGTAACTTAACATAAACTGTTCCTTCACCCTCGTATGATGTTTGGAATAAACCTGGGCCTGCGAAGGTTCCAATAACGCTTCCGTTTACACGCAGCCCCCATGAATTTACTTTACAATAATCAGGACTTGATGGATCGGTTGAATTGTCTGAAGGCCAAGTGTCGATTACGGTCAGTACCCACTCACCATTTATTGATTCACCGTTGAATTTTGTTAAACTTTCTGCAGTTGATCTGGGACTTACACTTCCATACGGGTCATTCGGAGATTCAGAGTCATACCAAAAATCAAGATTCGGCTTCCAATCTGACCAATTGTATGCCTGAACATGTACAGAATTTCCCGTTTGAATATGCGTCAATGTCAAGTCTATATCACCACGATAATGATGTGTCGCATTGAAGTAAACATCTATATCATCTATTCTTGTATTGTCTGAAATCGTAATAGTACTTGTAACTGAAATAATACCCCAACCCCCATTTGCATATGGATCATAACCAATCGAGCGATCAAGTGGAATAGTTTCTACTCTATT
>JBBIRP010000108.1:0-993 GCA_037441745.1 Ignavibacteriales bacterium | reverse complement strand
TGGTCAAAAAACTCCAATCTGAAAGTTTATTCGTAACAGATTGTGTGCAAAAATTAAATGCAGGTGAGAGAATGGCATCAAATTGTTGAGATGAGTTTACAGTTATACTTACATTTGATGGCAAAACTGACAAGATTTTATCTGAAATTGGTAATAATGCTAATGCCTCAACAGTAGATGAATGTGGAAGATGACAATCAGAGCATATGCCAATAACAGTTACTCCTGCATGTAATGGAGCAGATGCTTTCATACCATCGTGGCATTGATTACAAAACTCATCCATTGTACCAGACCAAGGGGTTGATATATGTTCAGGATCTATTAGCAAGTTAGAAGCATGATTCAACCTATGTGGATCATGACAATTCCTGCAAAAAACTTTACCGTTTGCTGTACTTAGGTCGCTTGATGTCGCATGTTTCGATTTGCTATTAATGTTTCCCGTCGTAAAAGCGACTTTGATGTTTTCCATGTACCGACCTCCAGTACTAACATTAGCTGCACCACCGTGACAACCATAACATGTGTTTTCTTCATTGTCATCTAAATAAAAATTCGAATAAAATTTTACATTTGATTTATGTACATTTTCCTCATTATGGCAGTCAACACATCTGCCTGCAAAACCAGTTCCGTTTCTATGAACATTTTCACTTGAATAGAAATAACGTTTATCTGGGGCGACTTTTCCATTCAATCTATAATATGGATCAGGATTTTCTCCGTCGTGACAATCCATGCAGAATGGATCAGAGTAAATACCGTTCCATTCCTGAGTACCCGAATGGTCTGGATCTGGATTAAGATCTACAGCTCCATTTGCATGGAGATTGGGATAATCATTATGGCAAATCAAACAATTATTATTCTCGGGTTTTGTTAGGTCAGCAGAAGCATTATATGTTAATGGATGATGAGTTGGTGCAGAATTAAAATCTGGTGAAATGGGGCGGCGGGAACCCATTGCGTTCGAATGACATCCTAAACAAT
>JBBIRP010000107.1:0-6961 GCA_037441745.1 Ignavibacteriales bacterium | reverse complement strand
TAGGGTCAGTAACAATCGCCCGTGCGATAGCCACCCTTTGTTCTTGTCCACCTGAGAGTTGTTTTGGATAATGATGTATTCTATCTTCAAGACCGACAACTTTAAGTGCAAATTCGACATGCTCACGTCGCTCTTTCTTTGATAGATTAAAAAGCAATAAAGGCAATTCAACATTCTCGAATGCAGTCAATACAGGTAGAAGGTTATAAAATTGAAAAACAAAACCGATATTTCGAGCTCGCCACTTTGCTAATACTGACTCATTGAGATTGGTAATTTCAGTATCTGAAACTTTTATACTACCCTTTGAAGGACGATCTATACCTGCAATAAGATTTAAAAGTGTCGTCTTTCCCGAACCCGATGGACCCATCAAGCAAAGAAAATCTCCATCTGGAATTTCAAACGAAATATCATTAAGTACAGGGATTTCAAGTGAATCCCGCCAATATGATTTTGAGACATTGTTAACCGATACTAATGCCATTTCCAACCTTTAATATTTAATAAAAACTATTGTTTTAATTTAACTTTTCTGCCTGTGAATAAGTTTCTTGACGGATTGATCACAACCTTATCTCCTACAGAAAGTCCTTTTTTTATCTCAATCATATTCCCAGCTTTCTGTCCTAATTCAATTTCAACTTCCTCAACCTTATTATCCTTGAACAAAAATACAACATTTTTCCTATTACTTATTGTAACCGCAGATGAATTTACAGCTACAAACGGTGAAGTAGTGACAGTATCTATCAAATCCTTCGAGAGGAAATAAACTTTTGCACTCATTTCCGGCAGAACACGATCATCACGATTTATAAATCTTATCTTCGTAAGTACGGTAGCTTTTGTTCTATCAGCAGTTGGAACGATTTTATTAACAAAACCTTTATATCTATGTTCTGGATAGGCATCTAACACAATTTCACATGGTTGACTATGCATTATTTTTTCTATGTTAGATTCTGATACATCAGCCTCTACTTCTAGCGAAGTCATATCAGCAATCGTAACAACTGCAACTCGTGAACTGGCACCAGCACCAAATGGTGCAACGACTTCGCCAACGTCCGCATTCTTTGTCAATATTGTTCCATCGAAAGGTGCTCTTATTAAAGTATTTTCCAATTGAACTTCGGCAGCTCTTACTGCAGCATCAGCAGATTTAATCGCAGCTATTATCTGATCATATCGTGATTTTGCGGCATCAAGTTCTGCCTGTGAAATTAACTGTCGCTCAATAAGCTTCTTAGCTCGCTCGTATGTTTGTTCTGCATCGTGCTTTTGAGCTTTATACATCTCAAGATTTGCTCTTGCTTGATTAAGTGCTGCTTCAACATCTGCACTTTCAATACGGGCAATTATCTCTCCACACTTAACTTTATCACCTTCTTCAAAACCTAAGTATACCAATCTTCCAGTTGCTTTCGAAGCGATTGAAGCTTTTCTCTGTGCAACAACATATCCGCTCGCAGTTAAAACCGAGCTTGCTTGATTTGGAGACACCATAGTAACTGTTGTCAATTCAACAATTTCCGCAGGTGTAAAACTATCTTTGAAAAAGAAAAAGACAGCTATTATCAAAAATATTGCGCCTATCAAATACCAAAAAATTCCAAAGCGTTTTTGTTTATGTTCTTCCTGTTTTGAATCATTTTCACGAGATATTCTAAGCTTTGATAAATCTATCTGATTTGAATCGTTCATTTAATTCAATTTCGTTTTAATGTTTACTAAAACATTTTTTAAAATAGAAAAATATTACAATGTTTGCAAATCAACTTAAGGTAATCCTATAAACAAATGATCATACTCGGTATTGAAACATCATGCGATGCCACATTCCGCCGTTCTTGAAGATAAAATAATTAAATCAAATATTGTCTCTTCACAATCGTTTTACAAATCGTAAACCAATCTCCTCCAAAAGCCGATGTTGAAAAAAATAAACTTGATAGAAAAGCAGTTACTAATGGGCCCTGTCTCATGGATGCATAATAGTTGGAGTAAGCGTTGCTAAAACTCTTGCATACAGCTTAAAAATTCCGATAATCGGTTTTAATTATTTAGGATCATACCTACATTCGAATTTGATATCTTTAAAAAGCACCCAAATATCTATATTTGTGCTTAATAGTTTCGGTTGATAATATAAAGATAGTACTTGTTAAACAGCTTTTATAATACAAATTATAAGGAAAAACATCAGGCGATATTATTGGTGAAGCATACGATAATAACTTACGGGGTGCTCTAATCCATATAATTTCACTTTCACTATTTTTTAAGAAGATATTATCTTAATTTTCTGTTTAAATCTTATAATCCCAACTTTGGATAGTAACTTAATACTGATTATATTTAATTGACGTAAATCAGAAAAACTAGAGTGAAAAAATTATTTCATATATTACTTTACCTAACGCTTATCAATATTTCCCAATCAAAACAACACGTCCATGTGATAACGGTGGATGGGACAATAAATCCCGCGTCCGCTGATTTTATCCACGAGGCAATTTTAAAAGCCCAAAACGATAGTGCTGAATGCCTTATTATAAATTTGAATACACCGGGGGGTCTATTAAAATCAACAAGAATTATTGTAACAGATATATTGACCTCTCAAATTCCAATCATTATATATGTTTCACCTGCCGGATCCCAATCTGCATCTGCGGGTGTTTTCATTACTTTAGCCGCTCATGTAGCAGTTATGGCACCAGGAACAAACATTGGTGCCGCTCATCCAGTGACCCTTGGAGAACAAAAAGACTCAGTAATGTTAGAAAAAGCAACAAACGATGCAGCCGCATTCATAAGAACAATAAGTGAAAAACGTAAACGAAATGTTCAATGGGCAGAAGACGCCGTTCGCAAAAGTATCTCGATTACTGAAACTGAAGCTTTAAAGCAAAACGTTATTGATACTATTGCTTCAGATATACACCAACTACTTCGAATTGTTGACGGAAGAGAAATTCAAACTGCCAATAGATTAGTCACCCTTCATACTGCTAATGCTTCTATTATAACTACAGAAAAATCGTTTCAACAGAAAATATTAGATATTTTAAGCGACCCAAACATTGCTTATATTCTGATGATGCTTGGTATATATGGACTACTCTTTGAATTATATAATCCTGGTTCCATCCTTCCCGGTATCATCGGATTTATTTGTTTAGTTTTAGCATTTTATTCAATGCATACATTGCCAATTAATTATGCGGGATTAGCTTTGATTCTATTTGGAATTGTTCTTTTTCTTTTAGAAATTAAGATTGTAAGCCATGGTTTACTTACCATTGGCGGTGTTGTATCATTAGCATTAGGGTCAATTATGTTATTTCAAACAAATTCTCTTATCGAATTTGTGTCAATCTCATGGGAAGTTATTGTAATAACTGTAATCTTGACACTTTTGTTTTTTTTATTTGCTATAGGTATGGGAATTAAAGCTCAAAAGATGAAACCAACAACAGGTATTCAAGGAATTATTGATGAAACAGGCGAAGTGTTGAACGACCTTAAACCAGAAGGAACGGTAAAAGTTCATGGTGAAATTTGGAACGCAATAAGTCTTGATGGTACATTAAAAAAAGGTGTTAAAATTAAAGTTGAAGGAATTGACAATCTTAAATTAACTGTTCGTAAATTAGAATCATAAATCTATATGGAGGAAAATATGGAATCTTTACCAATATTCGTCGTGATATTATTTTTATTTGCAATAATAATTTTATCTAATGCAATTAGGATACTAAGGGAATATGAAAGAGGTGTTATATTCAGATTAGGTAGGCTTATAGCTGCTAAGGGTCCTGGTATCATATTTTTAATTCCAATTGTCGATAGGATGGTGAAAGTTAGTCTTAGAACAGTTGTTCTTGATGTACCACCGCAGGACATTATTACAAAAGATAACGTTTCTATAAAAGTTAATGCAGTTGTTTATTTTAGAGTTGTTCAACCCGAAAAAGCAATTGTGGAAGTTGAGAATTATCTTTTTGCAACATCCCAACTTTCTCAGACGACATTAAGGAGTATTTTAGGCCAGTCGGAGCTTGATGAACTTTTAGCTCAACGTGATAAAATAAATCGGGAGCTACAAAAAATAATCGATGAACATACCGAGCCGTGGGGTATAAAAGTATCCAATGTTGAAGTGAAACAAATCGATTTACCCATCGAAATGCAACGGGCAATGGCTAAACAAGCAGAAGCTGAGCGTGAACGTAGAGCAAAAATTGTACATGCTGAAGGTGAACTACAAGCTAGTCAAAAATTATCTGATGCTGCTACGATTATCGCTTCTACACCAATTGCATTGCAATTGCGTTTTCTACAAACGCTTACTGAGGTTGCAGCGGATAAAAATTCAACAATAATTTTCCCACTTCCGATCGATTTACTTGAACCATTTTTAGATCGTTCAAAGAAAAAATGACAGCGCTGTGTGATGAACCAAATACTATACGGTTCGAACACTGAAGAAAATATAATTTCTACGCATCATGCAAGTGACCGTATGATGCGCCTTTTTTACAAAAAAGATGGAAACATCACGACCAAAGAAGTAGAATTCTTCCCATTCTTTTACCTTGCCAATCCTAAATACTTAAATGATTATAAGGAAAAATTTTGGATTAAAGAATTAGCAGGCAACAATTATTTCAAATATCTTTGCGCCTTTCCAAGTTGGTTAAAAATGTGGGATGCAATTCGTTTTATATTGGAACGATATAACGAAAATGCTCCCAACAAAGTATCTTCATATCTTGAATTGCCAATATTACATTTAAGACCGGATCCAGTCTCTCAATTTTTAACACAAACTGGACGCACGCTCTTCAAAGGTATGAACTTTGAAGATTTGTATAGATTTCAGATTGATATTGAGGCAGTGGTTACTCGTGGATTTAAAAGAAGCGATCCAAACAGACCTGGGGATAAGATCATCATTATCGTAATTACTGATAATCGTGGGAATGAATATATACTTCAATCAAAACGTGGGAATGAAAAAGATATACTTACCAAATTCATTGAATTAATCAATGAAAAAGATCCTGATGTAATAGAAGGACACAATATTTTAGAGTTCGATTTACCGTATATCTTAACACGTTGTGAATTGTTTTCGATTGAACCGAGGATCGGTCGTGATGGCTCACTCCCACGATTAATTGACATGCGGTATTCATTCACAGAACGACCATTGGGCTACCCGGTTCATGAAATTGCAGGTAGACAAATAATTGACACAGGATTATTAATGCAATTATACGACTCTGCTAATAGAGTATTTGAAAATTATAGTCTTAAGACAGCTGCGGAGTATTTCAAATTTTACAATCCTAAACGAACGTTTATTCAAAGAGATAGAATCTCGTGGTACTGGGAAAATGAACCAGATAAAGTTATACAATATTGTAAAAATAATGTCCAGGATGTTAAGATTCTAAGCGACATCCTATCCCCCAGTGTTTTTCTCCTAGCACAAATACTTCCACTTAACTTTAGCTCAATTCCACGATCAGGATTATTGGCTAAGATTGAATCACTTATTCTTCGTGAATATCTTCACCAAAAATATTCTATTCCAAAGTCAGAAATCGGAACACAAACGCTTGGTGATTATTCAGATATTTTTTATAGCGGAATTTTCGAACCGATCATCAATCTTGAAGTCGAATCAATTTTTACCTCCATAATTTTAAATGATAATATTTCACCAAAAACAGATGACTTAAATGTTTTTAATTCATTACTTAGAGAATTCAGCAGATTATATTTTGAAATTAAACAAAGATTCACAATTTCAAATAATAATCAAGAGAAACAAAAGCTTAAAATTACTTATCAACAATTAAAAATAATTTTTAATTCTTTTATCAATTATTTGGGTTCAAATAAAACACTTTTCAATGACTACCAAGTTGCAGATGCAATATATAAAAAAGGTCAACATATTATCAATCATCTGATTACGAACATAAATAAATCAGGAGGTATAGTTGTACAAATAGATTCTGAAGATATTTACTTAGTGCCACCAAATTATGTTAAAGATCAAAACGATGCAGATAATTTCGTAAAGGATATTACTTCGGAATATCGGGATTTATACGGATTCAAAATTCAGAACATTTACAAACGCATTTTAAGTTTTAAGAATAAAAATTATGCTCTTCTCAATGAATATGGCGAAATATTAATTAAAGGTCCATCAATAATTTCACGTAATATCGAAAATTACGGAAGTGCTTTTCTTCGTGAATGCATAGAAGCATTACTTAACAAAGATATTGATAAATTACATAATATCTATGTCAAATATTATAAAATGATTGTAGATCATCAATTAAGAGTAAAAGATTTCGCACGGACCGAAGTATTAAGAGATAATTTTGTGAATTACACCAAAGAAGTAGAAGAAGGCAAAAGAAACCGTTCTGCTCCCTATGAGCTTGCGATACAATCCGGAATGAGATGGAACTCTGGTGACCGGATTATTTATTATTTTTCGAGTCACGATACGGGACCTAGAGGATTTGAAAATATCAAGTTAGCTGATGAATGGGATCCCAATTTCCCCGATGAAAATGTTCAATTTTACTTAAAGCATCTCTACGAATATGCAAAAAAATTTGAAAACTTATTCAATGAAAAGGACTTTCATTCCATATTCTCTGTGGAGGATATGTTCGGTTTTACATCAAAGGATATTAAAGTATTAAATAAGATTACAAAATCAGAAATCCAAGACTCTCATAAAGAAGAGACCGATACATTCCACATCCAACCCAGAATTTGGCTCGATGACGATATGCCTTAACTCAATCAGGTCTATTTTTTTTCACCCATTCTTTGACGTATGCGACTATATCAAATGTCGAAGAACCAGGTGTGAAGAGTTCACCTACCCCCATACTCTTTAACGTTTTAATATCTTCAT
>JBBIRP010000106.1:1868-7037 GCA_037441745.1 Ignavibacteriales bacterium | reverse complement strand
AAAAAGCTAATTAGAACGTTTCAATCCATGAAAAGGTTTGGAACCTTCTCAAGTTTGTACTTGATAGGAGTATACAAAAACCCTCCGAAGAATATCAAGCGACTAAATGTCGCACACCTTGGAGTTGTGCGACATCTAAGTGAATTAAAAGATTCTTTTTCAACAATTCATAAAATCTATCAGAAAACTCAGCTCACACGTCATTCAGTACGCCATAGTTGTGCAACCAGTGTAAGATGCTACCTCGGTACTCAATAAATTTTAATTCTCCATTCTTTTAAAAATATTATTGAATCAAGGATATGACTTATAAACAGAATCAGCCCTAATATCGTTGAATCTCGGATCTATAAATAGATTTAGAGGAAATGCTCCTGCTCCGTAAGGGGGAGCATTTGATTCTTCGAAAGAAAATTGTATATTTAGAATAAAACAACATAGGAATAAATTCATTGCATCAAAAAGAAATCGATCGTATAGTTCAAACCATTTTAGGTGAACGACCAGAGATTCAATGCAAAGATGGTGTTTGTACTGATGGATTATGTGTAATCCACAATAAGAATGGTGTTAAGAACATATTAAAAAATGGTGCTGAGCGTATCAGTGCGGGGTTAGGAATAGAAGCAGCTGGAGGAATTGAAACAGAACTTGCTCGAATGATAGACCACACACTCTTAAAACCAGAAGCAACAAAAGAACAAATTATTCAACTTTGTTCGGAAGCGAAGAAGTACAACTTTGCAAGCGTATGTATCAATCCTTGCTATGTTGCACTTTGCACTAAACTTCTTAAAGATACTCCAGTAAAAGTTTGTACTGTTATTGGCTTTCCATTAGGTGCCACATCATCAGCAGCAAAATCGTTTGAAACAGAACAAGCACTTCGTGATGGTGCTAAAGAGATTGATATGGTCATCAATGTTGGAATGTTGAAATCGGGAGAGTACAATTACATTGAAGATGATATATTTGGTGTAGTTACAACTTGTCGACGATTTGGTGCACTGGTAAAAGTGATTATTGAAACCGCTCTACTTACCGATGAAGAAAAGATTAAAGCATGTATGCTCGCCAAGCGAGCAGGCGCTGATTTTGTAAAAACATCGACAGGCTTTTCAAGAAGTGGTGCAACAGTGGGAGATGTTGCATTGATGCGAAAAGTCGTTGGTACAGCAATGGGTGTTAAAGCAGCAGGTGGTGTTCGGACTAAAGAAGAAGCTCTTGCTATGATTGCCAGTGGCGCGGACCGAATTGGTGCGAGCGCGAGCGTAAAGATCGTTAGTGGCAATGGTGAAAAGACAAAAGAACCTCATAAAGATAAATTGTATTAATTCTTAAAAGTTGGAGAAACATACATGAAAATCATAATGATGTTTATCACGATATTTTCTCTTTTATTTTTAGTAGGTTGCACAAGTTCTGAACAGTCAACAACCGAAGAAACACACATACCTTATGAAGAAAAAACGATTAATAGAACCGAGTCTAAAAAGATTGATACAATAATTGTAAACATTGATAAATCCGAAAAGCCATCATTCGAACAAAAGACTGTACCATCTTTAAGTTCATCACAAAATGAATATGAACTACCAAAAGGGAAATATTCTATTCAAATTGGAGCATATAAAATGCCAGATAACGCGGATAAAATTGCAGAATTAGCAAGTGAACGTTTCGATATGAAAGTATATACAAAATTCGATTCAGAATCCAAGTTGTACAAAGTATTCATAGGTGACTTTCAGACAAAAGAATCGGCGAGAAGTTTCCGCGATGCAATTACTTTAAAATATCCCGATGATTATAAGGATGCTTGGGTTTATGAAAATCCATAAAAATAATTTCTCTAATAAGTATTTCTTATTATATATCTTCATTATACTAATAGTAGGTTGCAAGACATCTAAAGAGATAGAAAAGAAAGAAGAGTCGGATCAAGCGCTGAAAAACTTCATCACAAAATACGAAAGTACATTCGACCCATCAGTATACCATGAAGATGTGAAATTAATATTGGAGGAAGAAAGACGAGAAAAAGAATTCATGGAAGCTGCTAAGGTTTTCACAGTAGCACCTCAAGAATCCATCCCTGGTTTTAGAGTTCAAGTTTTATTTACACCTGAAATTGATCAAGCTAACCATACACGTGATGAGTTATTAAACCTTTTACCTGATGAATGGTGTTATATTGTTTATGATGCTCCATATTACAAAGTAAGAGTCGGAGATTTTATAGAACGAGTTGAAGCGAATCAAATGGTTAAAAAACTCATAAGTTTAGGATATAAAGATGCTTGGATTGTACCAGATAAAATAATTAAAAATCCACCTCCAAAACCTCCTGAGGTATTTATTGAGCCAGATAAACAACCTGAACCGAGACGATAGTTCATTTTAAATGTATTATTATTCCTTCAATTGGCCAGCGAGCTCGAAGTTTTAATGTATCAGGATATATTGAGAATATTTCTGATTCTATAAATGGAAATGGCTTACCGAAAGAATAAAATCCGTTTTTATCTTTATCATAAAATCCGATAAGCTGATATTTCCCTTCCTCAAGATTGTTAAACTCAAAATTACCCAATGAATCAACATTTTTTATATGAGATTTTGAATCTTTTTTAAGAACGTTATTTGCTATAATTTTTATATTTTCGTATCCACAATTAACTTCATCAACTATTTTTCCGCTTAAACCACTCAGCAACTTTTCTTCGATAGTTCGGAACTTCAATCTAAATACCGAATCTTTTCGTGAGTTACCGATAAAATCTTTTACCGAATCTAAATTGATAGATAAAGAATATGACATTCCAAATAATAAACTGGTCTGCGGTATAAAATATACTTCAGCCGAACTAATCCATTTATATAATCCACTTATTTTTGTTTTTGCTAAATCTTGTATTTCGAACCCTTTTTCAAACGTTTTTCTCTGAATAGCTTCGTTGAAAAAAATATGAATACTATCATTTACAGCAACATTATTAGAATTACTCTTTAAATTTAATATTTCAAATGTAGGAACAGTAGAATCGGATTCTATACCTGCAGTAAAGTCTACGGCGTTTAACGAGGGACTGATAGCATTCGAATAATTATCTGTGCAGCCTAAAACTTTCACTCGATATGTTCTACCAATAATTTGTTCACCAGTCACAATCTGGACTTCTCTATATGTCCTTTCAGTAAATGAAACATCTAATACTTTTAATTTATCATTAGATAAAGTATCAGTAACGGAGATATTATCAATTGAAAGAGATTTAATATCAATCGGTTCACTGAAACGCAACAATACATGGATATTATCCAGAGCTCGAGCGCTCGACAGAAACGGTTTCGCAGTATCTTCAATTGACATAAAAAACTTCACACTAGAATTGATTTGTTTATTTGAGTTTATTTCAACGTCCGAATTTAATACACCAAAATCATCAACCTGAGGATCGTAAAGATAATTTTTGTACTGATCTCTGACTGCAATTAAACGATAAGTACCAGAAGCTAAGTATGGCAAAATAAAAGTACCATCATTCCCTGTTTGGGTTAAATACTTTGGTATTGTCTTGGAAGGATTAAGTGTATCCATTAACCCAGGAACAATTGGATATGCGAATATCATTATTCCTTCTGTTTTTTCATCAATAACGGCACCAGAAATTAAACCCGAATCTATTCCCTCACCAGTTGAAAAAGGAAGTGTGAATGCACTTGCAAGTCGGTTATTCCTAGTATCTTTTACATCTGTACCAATTGTAATAATGTAAGTTGTATTAGCAAGTAGCGAGTCGCTGAAATGAATCTCTACTTCCTTTCCATCCCATTCAAAATCCAAATTCCCAAGGGGTGGAGATAAAAAGAACGATTCTTGGAAAGAACGGCGGTCAATATATTTATTGAAGGAAAAAAAGAATTTGTTATCCTTGAATTTCAATTGTTTCCCTTTTGGATAAGTTTCTATAATCGATGGCGGTGTTGTATCGGGCGGTCCACCAGAGGGGGGTATCTGGCCTGCACAATACAATCCCGTGAGAATAATAGCCAAAGTTAAAACTATATTTATAAATGATTCAAATCGTATCATCTTTAATGAGAAATAATTCTCAAATTGTATGAATATAGTAAATTTTTTAGTTAGATGATAGCATAATGACTTTGGTATGAACTTTTTATTACTATAATTCTGTAAAGAACAACAGATATTGACAAACTTCGCGGCTGAAACAGATTGTGATCACCTCTGAGTGTATTTATAATTGGATCAAAATAAAAAGTCCCGAGATTTAGTCGGGACTTTTTAAATAATTTAAATCGTAACTACATTCTATTTTAGTAATACCATTCGTTTAACAGCGTGAAATTCATTCGGAGTATCACCAATACCTCGAGCATCTATTTTATAGAAGTAAATTCCTGATGTTAAATAACTGGCATCAAAATCTACAGACTGTTCCCCTACATCCAACACTTCATTTGAGATTATCGAGGCGACTTCTTGACCAAGTAAATTATATATTTTCAAAGTTACAATACTCGGTTCAGTTAGTGAGAACTCAATAGTTGTTACAGGATTAAAAGGATTAGGATAATTCTGAGCTAAAATTGATTGTTCTGGTATCTGATCTAAAATAGAATAATTTGGAGATCGTCTCGTTATCGGCACTACAGAAGGATTCGGATGTAAGAAACTATACTCTTCAGCAGCATGTGTTCCAGCCAAAACAAATGGATCAAAACTAATCGCAATGTAAGGACCATCGAAAGCTTGATTTATTCTACTCACACTATAATCATAAGCTGCATAAATTGAAGGATTTAACTCAAAATGTGTACAATAAGTAAGTGCGGAATCAACGTGAGTTGCAATTTCTCTGAGTGTCCTACCGTTACTTGGATCTCCAGGATTACTAAGATCATTATAAATTAAATCTCCGAGTGGCGTTCCAGTTAAAGGTTCGGTTACACCTGAATCATTAGCAATGATCGCAAGCTTCAATGCATGAAGTTCTCCTAAAAGGTGATTGTTATGTTTTTTCACATGGGGATTTTTTAATTCACCCCTGAATGGTTTTGTTTTATTTTTGTGCACCGTTATACCATCAAAGCATCGTGGTGTTCCGTTGTGTGGAAAATACTTTCGATCTGCTTTCATATATC
>JBBIRP010000106.1:0-1840 GCA_037441745.1 Ignavibacteriales bacterium | reverse complement strand
CAGTTGGCAAACCTATTACAATTCCTTCTGGGCGGTGAATTATTCTTTTATAAATATATTCTAGAATATTTCCACCATTTGGTTGTTTGGCAATTGGATCGTACGTTCCAGCAATGGGTGATCTTATATCTCCCACTTTATTTCCATCTACTAACCACCACCAGAAATTAGCCTGTGAACCAGGAGCTTTCTTTTCTAAATTAAAACACAATCTAACAGAATCCCCGATAGTGACAGTTCTACCAGTTGCAGTGAATACTTTGCCTTTCTTAGTTATTTCGAAACTTGTGAATCCACCCGAGTCCACAATACTTAAGATAGCAGAATTTAATCGAGTGGTCAACCCATTGACATTCAAACCGGTGCTATCATTTCGGAAAACAAAGCAAGCATAACTACTCATTACCTTGCCAGCCTTTGCTTTCTTCTCCGATAGATCTATTTGGTTAAATGTCCTGTATTTTGGTTGAGCAGAAACGAACGATAAAGTTACAAAAACAGATATTAAAAAAATCCATAAACGTAATAAGGTTTTCATATAAAACTCCTTATAAAATTTATTTTTTCTCAACTTTTAGTATAAATAATCAAAATTAATTTAAAAGTCAAGTTTAATCATAATTTGGTGTAAATTAATGAGAAAAATGAGAATTGGTTTATTCATATCGTAAAGACTCGATAGGGTCAAGACTCGATGCCTTCCAAGCAGGATAAACACCAAATGAGATCCCGATTATGGAGCAAGCAAAGAACCCAATAGCAACCCAACCCCATGGAATGATCGGAGGTACTTTAAAAACAATTGCAAGAATATTGCCAGTAAAAATTCCAAACATGATACCAATCAAACCACCTAATTCACTAAGAACAATTGCTTCGAGAATAAATTGCGTTAGGATATTTGTTTTCTTAGCACCTATTGCTTTTCGAATACCAATTTCACGTGTCCTTTCAGTAACAGAGACTAACATAATATTCATTATTCCAACGCCAGCCGCAATAAGAGCGATCGTACTAATGAGTAAAACACCAAGGCGTGTATACTTTATGAAATCATTGAATTGCTCTATCAATGATTCGTTTGAAAAATAGTAAAAATCATCTTCTTCGCCGGGGGGTACATGACGAGCAGATCGAAGAATTCCACGTACTTGTTCTATGCAATCATCAATAGTTTCTCGAGACAACGCTTCGACCATAATGTGTATGTCTTTATCTTTCCCATATTCATTAAAAAAAGTTGTAAGCGGTATTACAATGAAATTATCCTGATTTCCACCTAACATTCCACCTTTTGGCTCTATGGTTCCGATGACTTGATACTCTTCACCATCAAATCGAATCGTTTGCCCAATCGGATCAACTTTTGGAAAAATCTTTTTCACGACTTGCTCTCCTAAAATTGCCACTCTCTTACCAGAATTGTACTCATCTTGCGTAAACATTCTACCATCATCGATGAACCAATTGTTAGTTGAAAAACCTTCGATATCTTCACCAACAATACCAACATTTGGATTTGATTTCTTACCCAAAGTTGTTGTGATAACTTTTCCACCAGTCCATGCTTCCAATCCAACACTTTTTGCAAGTGTTGCTTTTTCTTTTACAAGTAAACCTTGTGCAAATTCAATGTTTTTTCTGTTTCTAAGCTTTGCTCTCTCAGCGGGATCACCAGAACGGAAGTTTGGCATTTTTTGGACTTGGAATGTATTTGCACCCAATTGACTCAATCCACTTTCGATGCTATTAATAAGAACACCCATACCCGTCATAACACCAATGATTGAAAATACACCTACAGCAATTCCGAGCAATGTTAAGACAGAGCGAAGTTTGT
>JBBIRP010000105.1:0-7208 GCA_037441745.1 Ignavibacteriales bacterium | reverse complement strand
ATGTGGTGTGTTATTCAACTTACGTGAACCAAATCGAGAGGTGCTGGAGTTTGGAGTATCTGTACTACTTCCCCACATTTCTTCAAACTCTCTTGTGTAAGCTCCTGCAAGTGCCACATCTTGAAATTCAATTGAGTTTTGTCTGTCGTCGTTTGTTCCAGGATCAGTTAAGTTCCATGAGCCAGCCCACACCCAAACACTTTCGGGTGCGCCGCCTCGATAATCGATTATAAAAAATTTATTATGCATTAATCCAGTTCCATCATTAGCACCATACAGATCGAAAATAACTGGAATACCGTTACCAGAAAGTGTTGACCAGGGTGCAGTAGTACGATTATCGTATTCACCGATGACACGAACTTTTACACCACGTTGCTTTGCGTTCACAAGTGCATTCGCTATTGTTGCTCCTACCGTACCACTCAGGCTATAAAGCGATGCATCAATTGAACGTTTTGCATTATTTATTCTTTGAATAATTTTGTTTGTTAAATCATAATTTCCTAATGCTGTTTCACCCGATGACACTGTTGAGTTAATACTTTTGTTGAAATATACATTGATGGTTCCAGTTGTTGGAGGTGCAGACGTTGTACTCACAATAATATTTCCCGCAAATGAAGTATCAGCCCCACTCGTCGAAAAAGCTTGAACATTATATATCGTTGCTGGATTCAAACCCGTAATTGGGACATAATGTTCTGTTTGCATACTATCTTGATGAACTTCGACTACACCAAGTTCGTATGCTGTTGTTTGTCCATATCGAACACGTGATGTTCCCTGAGTTAAAGTTTTCCAAGTAATCCCAAAAGAAGTTGGAGCTAAATCGACTTCTTCTGGAAATTCAGCAAAGACTGGACCCTGAGAAATAATATCCGCAGTTGAACGCGGCATCAATTGATAACCTCCAATGTATGGTAACGATGTTTTGTATTGTCCCAATACTCCGATTATATCAAAGACACCAGCTGGTGCAACTTGACCAACAAGATTGGTGTTATTATCGATTCTGAGTTGAACGGTATCATCTGGTGAAGTTCCAATTAATCTATAATTTGTATTTGCAATCCACGTAGCAACAGGACTCCCATCAAGTTGTGTTACAGTAACACCATTTAAGCGTACAAGTTGACCCTCATAATTCTCTATTCCCCCCAAACCATCACCGTTAAGTTGGATTGGAGTTGCAATAATCGGTTCAATCTCATTCCCTTGACTTATGATCGAATGAAGAGTTGGGTATTCAATTTGATTCAATCCATTGAATTGAGTAACTCTTCCGCTTACCAACACTTCATCACCAATTACCACCGAGCTAGAGAAAATTGATCCATAAACCGACAACCCTCCAGAATTATCTTGAATGAAACTCGGACTGCCAAATTCACTTCCAACTGTTATAACACCACGCACAGTGACTAAATCACCGATCCTTAGAGCTACACCATCACCATCATTTACCTTCGCTTCAGCTATCGAAATAGCGTTACCATATACAGTCATAACAGGAATTGGTGAGACATCACCGTATGTTCCATTTACACCAGATTGAACTTTAATCTTATAATACCCTGTGTAAGCTGGAGTTGTAATATTGAGTACAGTAACAATTACTGAATCGGTACTGAATACTATATCTTTGAAATAAATCGTATCATCCGATAAAGATATGGTTGTAGTCATGTTAGAATATGCAACATCTCCGACCGTTTTTGACCACGTAAATTCAGAAGGAATAATTATGCGAAGATTGTTAATTGTATAGGTAAGATCCCGTCTGTATATAATTGTTAATGTTGTATCACTATTTCCGTTCATGACAATTGGAGAGATTGTTACCGACCCCGAACCTTCAGCTCTTGATCTTAGTTGATTTATCCAACTAACATTGGCAGTCGAATTACCAGCACCACGTGTCACTGTCGAAGTATTTCGTAACCAATTTGCATCGGCAGTGAGTTGATTAACATTGTCACCATTAAAAGCGGTCGATGTATTGGATGTTGCCGAATTCGTAAAATGGACTTTGGGATCAGGAATACTTGAAGCATTTGCAGTACCCCATGATACACCGAATACGTGAACTTGGCCTGCATCCCGTATTTGAACAGCCTCACTAGTGCTTGCAAATAGAAACACATTTCCCGTAAAGTACGCCGTGTTATTAGATTTTACAGTTAATGTATGATCACTTGGATCTAAGTCTTCGTTGAAAGTATTCTCAGGACGAGCGACTATAATTAAAGTTCCCGATTTAATATTATTCCATAGTGCATTTGTAGTAAATACCAATGGTGCTTGGGCTGCTCCACTACTTGCAAAATCTCTAATGTCCCATCCGCGTATATCCAAACCATCCTGAAGAACAAGCAGTTCTACCCATTCGTCGTTACCACTCGAATTGTATAATTCGTTAATTATTATCGGTTGGCTAATTCCAAGTGAAAAGGAAAGCAGTAAAAATACAAATAGAATTTTAACACGATGGGTAGTCATAATATATTCCTAAAATATGTTTATTCTACTAATATATACATTTGAATTCATTATGAAGAATTTGTATACTTTATTTATTAATTCGTTTTGAGGGATAAATAGATAAAGATTCAATAAATTAAAAAATAATTCTTTTTAATATAATTAATCAAATGGTTCATACCAAATCATTAAAAAATATCATCATTATAATCTCTTTGCTTCTCACATTATCAAAAGAGAACATCCCTCAATCCTTTAGGTGTGGTATAGAATGGTACAACATTCAGCAAGTCTCCAATGATTCAATTTTATCTATTTCACCGCAATTGGCTTTGACTTCAGATCGAATACACATTATTTGGTTTGGCATAGATACACTGGGTTTTCAAGATCACGATGGAATACAATACTCTCGAAGTGATGATAACGGAATATCATTTAGACCACCTATAACACTTGCTCCTGGAACCTCGGCGTTCAGCCCAGGGAAAATAACCGCTTCGGGAAATTATGTTTACGTCACGTACACTGGTCTGGTTGATGGTTCTTTTGGAACAGCCTTGATTCGCAGTGTTGATAATGGTGAGACATGGGAACCACCAAGAATACTATTACTACGCACTCAACCTTTGTTAATAAACTCATCAGGATCGATGGCTATCATACATTATATTGATATACTCGGTGAATACGGTTTGTCAAGGAGCAATGATTATGGAAGTACTTGGTTAAAAACAAATCCATCAATCCCACTAATGAACAACATTTACATAAAAGACGAGGAGTTACATGCTGTTGGCATAGTCGATCTTGGACGTCATGATGAAGTTGGGTATTATTACAGCATAGATGGAGGAGTATCATGGATTGGTCCTGACATCATATCATCTGAAGATATTATTTCGTCTCTCTATCCAAAAATATCAATCTTCGATGATGGTACAAGAATAATTACCTGGAACGATAATGGTAATATCATAATTAGATCTAGCAATGGTTATGATGAGGAAGAAGGGGAATTAATGTGGGAAGCACCAAAGATAATATATTCAGGGAAAAACGCAATATTCCCCGAAATTGCGACACAGCAAAATTCAGCTATTGTGGTTTGGGATTTGAAAGATAGCAACTCTAATGTTATTCAATATCGTCAAATTATAGATAATGGAAAGTCGTTATGTGATTCTATGACTGATATGATTGATATGTCGGGTGAACCAAGCATAAAAATCCATGGGACAGATGTGCATCTTTTTTGGTCGGGTGAGAGTGAGACTGGGAGAGAAATTTTCTACCGCAGAGGGAAAATCATGCCTGATACATTACCAACAGCAACCGCATTAAAACAAAATTACCCTAATCCTGCAAATGAAATAACGAGAATAGATTATGATATTGCACGCCCAGGGGATGTTCGTTTAGAACTTTATAATTTACTTGGTGTGAAAATCATGACTCTCGTAAATGAATTTAAAGAACATGACCGTTATATAAAAGATTTAAATTGTAGCAATCTACCTACGGGAGTATACTTTTATCGTTTGACAACGCGGTATTCCACAGAAACAAGAAAAATGGTAATTGTGCATTAGTCCGTTTCAGGTGGAGTAATAAAATATTGAAGAATTTCGAACAAACTATCTCATTTTTTCAATTGTATTAATCTCTCTCAAGAGGTCTTTCTTGGTGAAACGAGATTTACTCATGATTGTCGATATGAATCCTTGCATTTTCTCACGTGTTTCCTCATCAACTTCCATCGAAGTTAGAATTATTATCGGTGTATTACGTGTCTTCGTTTGCTGTTTCAATTGATAAGCCACATTAAAGCCTGAAATATCAGGCATAATAAGGTCAAGAATAATCAAATCGGGTGTTTCGGACAAAGCTAATTTAACACCTTCTTTACCATGCATAGTTTTGATAACTTCGTATCCCTCGGCTTCTAACATTACTTGAATAAGCTCAGATGCATTCCGGTCGTCATCAATAATTAGAACTTTAGGATGCTGTCTATGATCGAGTCTGCGAATTGGAATTTTACGTAAAGCTTCTAATAATTCTTCTTTATTTACCGGTTTTACAAAATAATTTATTGCCCCCATACTGAAACCGAGTTTTTTCTCATCAGTTATGGATATTATAATAATTGGTATGTCTTTACATATCGGGTGTCGTTTTAATTCCTTCAATACCTGCCAACCATCCTTAACAGGCATAATCATATCTAGAGTGATGATGTTAGGTTTCATTCTTTTAGCTTTCTCTATTCCCTCTATACCATCCTTTGCTATTTCAGTTCTATAACCAGCTTCATTTAAATACATTTGAATTAATTGACCTGCCTGTGGATTATCCTCAATAATCAAAACGAGAGGTTTCTCACCCTCAGGTAAATCCACCGGTTTATCATTTATAACTCGAACTAATTGGTCAGCTGATTCGACAACTTCCCCAGCAACTACCATTGGAATACGGAATGTGAATGTTGAGCCTTTACCAAATTCGCTTTCAACCCAGATATGTCCACCGTGCAGTTCAACTAATCGCTTTGTTATTACTAATCCTAAACCTGTACCTTCTTTAACACTATGAGAATTTTTACCCTGTTGAAAAGCTTGGAAAAGTTTCGATTGATCTTCTGGTTTTATTCCGATACCTTCATCTTTTACAGAAACTTCGATTTCATTTATGAACCTACGAAAAGACACCAGCACATTACCATTAGGATTACTAAACTTTACAGCGTTTGAGACTAAATTCACAAGAATTTGCTTGAATCTTGTCTGATCAACTACTAATTGGTCTATCTCTGGAGCAATATCAAATTTTAATTTTATATTTTTTTGCTGAACTGCAGCTTGCATTACTCGTTGTACGCTTTCTGTGAAATATGCAATTGGATACGCCTCAACGTGTAGTTCAAGTTTACCAGCCTCAATTTTTGAAAGATCAAGGATATCATTAATTAAACCTTGAAGATGTTTTCCGCTTTCATGAATATTCTTCATAAAATCTGTTACCTTCTCTGCAGGGAGGTCGCTAAGCTGAGTTGTTAGAATTTCTGAAAATCCAACGATTGCATTTAGTGGAGCTCGTAATTCATGACTGAATGTTGCTAGAAACCTCTTGAGGGTTTCATTAGCATCATCTGTACGTTTTTTCTCATTCTCAAGCTCAATATTTTTTATGGTGATCTCGTCCATTAACCTTTTACGGCTCATGCCGATAGCAAGTTCATTTGAAATAATTGAAAGCATTTTCAATTCTTCTGTAACATATTTATCAACCTTCGGAGATAAGACTTCAAGAACACCCTGGAGCTCATTTTGCACCAATAGCGGTATTGAGATGAGTGTTTTTAGTTTTAATGTTTCAGTTTCACTAAGGAAATATGCTGCGATTGAACTTCTGGAAAGTTCGTCGGAAACAATGATTTTTCTATTCAGGGCAGTCTGCACAGCTATTGTATTTGTCTTTTCATGAACAATTTGATGTTCAATTTCGGGATCGACTCTAACATCCACGAGCGATGGTGCCATTAAGTGTAAAAGTGATGATCGTTGATCATAACGGTAAATGCAGACAAATTTTACTGGGATTTCCATAAATTGTGCAATCCGTTCTCCAGCATTTAGACACAATTCATCCAGATGCGGTGCTACATTGATTACGTGAGATACTTCTAAAAGCATTTCTTTTTGCTTCTGCGATCTTTTTTGTTCAGTGATATCCTGGAAAAAGACAGAAATCCCATTTTCATTCGGATAGATACGAATATCATACCACGCTTCAAATCGATCATCTTTATAACTCGTCTCGAAACTTTGGAAAGTATTTGTTTCCATTGCAAGACGGTATTTTTCTCCGAGCTCTGCCTCTTTCGCATTCGGGAAAATATCAAAAACATTTTTCCCCAACACTTCATCTCTTTTCAGTCCAGTGCCGTCCTCAGCTGCACGATTCCAGTATGTAAATCGGTAATTTCTGTCGAGAGCAAAAAACCCTCCGGTTATACCCTCAAGAATTTCAGCATAATTATTGGATGAATCCATTTTTATCACCTTAAAGTTTTTTTTACATTTTTAATACATTTTGAAACAACGCTTTAGGCTCGAGGATGCCCATTGGAAATTTAATAAACTGACTATAATAAATTTTTCAATAAGATGCAAGTTTCTTCTTAAGAAATGCTTTAGAAAAAGAAGAGTATCCTTTTATAATGTGGTGCTAGAATCGGATGTCCACAACTTATCCAAAAGAAAATACCTCAAAATCTGTAAATTTTTGGCATTTTCAGATAAGTTATCAACATAGGTGCAAATTCTGAAGATTTTTAAATGGTTATAAAATTTTTATCGGTTTTTAAAAAATTTCGCAATTAACCTTTCATTACAGCAAGAGGAATGAGTTTGGCGACTTTTCTTGCTATTCCAGCACCATGAACAACTTCAACCACTTGGCTAACATCTTTATAAGCATCTTGTTTTTCTTCGGTGAGTCCCGATTTTGTTTCTCCTTTCACAAAGATCCCCTTCACTTTCATTTCCTCGAGCAATTGGTCGGCTGAAGTCTCTCTTTTCGCTTGTGTTCTACTTTTGGATCTTCCGGCACCATGACATGATGAACCAAATGTTTCTTTCATCGCTTGCTCAGTACCAACAAGGACGTAAGAACATGTTCCCATACTGCCGGGAATTAGTACCGGCTGACCCACATCACGT
>JBBIRP010000104.1:0-7266 GCA_037441745.1 Ignavibacteriales bacterium | reverse complement strand
ATGCCCGATTTTAAATATTGGGACAACGAAAAATCTTTTAACTATTCTGGCGTCAAAGATTATTGTGAAATTGCAAAAGCAGCATTAATTGAAATGCACAGGCAGGTTGGCGATCTAGTAATCAACAAAAATGGGATTGCAGTTAAAGGATTACTTGTTCGTCATCTTATCCTACCAAATAATACTGCAGATACTGAGAAGATTTTAGAATTTATATCAAAGAATATTTCTAAAGACACATACGTTAATATAATTAATCAGTATCGCCCGTGTTTTCAGGCAAGCAGAAGATCAGAAATAAATAGACTCATAACATCAAATGAATATCGAAAGGCATTGAATTATGCACGCGAACTTGGTTTACATCGAGGTATAAATTTGACTTAAAATAAAATACCGATTAACTCGAAGTTTGTTATTGTTATATGAAACACATAAATTGTTATAACTTCAACATTAATAAGGTGCAATAATGAGAACAATACTTTTCTTTCAAAGAGGTACACCAGATATTATAAATTTAATTCTCCTTTTGATTGGAATTCTATTATGCTTACTCGCTCTGAATAGTTTATACGAGTGGATTAAATCTAAACCATGGAAAAATGTCAAAACACCCGATAAGAATATAGCCGAACAGAATGAAGAAACCCAAAACAATGACGACCTAAAAACACACAAGTCAAATGATTATACAAATAATAAAACCTTACATGCTGCAATACCAAACTAATTATTTATCTTGCCAAATTTGAATCTTACCTGAACGAATCATTTTTAAACGACTTCTTGCCAACTCATCGTCATTAGTTTCTAGAAATCTATCATAACAAAACTCAGAACGTTCGAAATCTCTTTTCTCAAAATAGAAATGACCGAGATTGTAATATAACTCTGGACATGAAACAGTAGAACGCATACAACCATTTAATCCAACCTGTATTGCTTCATCAAATTGGTCATTGTAGTAGAAAAATGTGGATAACCCCAATTCTTTCAATGGAAAATATTTTTTCTTAAATGAAAATAAACTTGTTGTCGGATACGGACTTTTTAAAATCTGATTTATTTTTTCGTCTTCTATTTTTTCAAATTCACTTAACAAATCCGCTGTATTAAAAGTTGGAATAGTATCAGCGTAACCATTCTTAAGATATATCAAAGAGATATCATCTGCGTAAACGAGTCGCCACAAATAATCTTTTTTAAGATAATGTATCCATAGAAAATCGTTTTGATGAGGAAAGATGATTATATCGGGATTGTATTCTTGTAGAATTTGGCTTTTATCTATTTGATTCCAAAGAATAGAGTACTTGTAGAATAACTCCTCTCCTATCACTTCAGTTCTGCCGTCAATAAATACTTTTTGAGGTAAAGCATAACTCAGATAACCACCATAGTTGAAATGATTAAGTAATTTTCCTTCGAGATGATGTTCATTTAAGAATTTTGCAGCTCGCACTGGTAAAACGTGCTCATTGAATTTATAACCAAACCGGTCATTCGATCTATAATTGATATAATATGCATCCGTAATTATCGCCGCAATTAGAATAATTGATAATAGCATGATAAAAATATTTAACCACATTTGGCCAAGCTTACCATTAATAAATGTGATTAAACGACTTAAGAACTTTTTATTATCGTTTGAGTTATTAAAAGTATCGCCAAGTTTAGTTTGGAATCCTCCTATTGTAGCAGGGGTTACAGAGAGTACAAAGAAACCAATATTTCTTACACTCGATACAGCAAGATAAAGTAATAAGCCGAAAATAATAAGTTCATGCAGTTGAATAACCTTCAACCTTTTAATAAGTGATGCGATACTTAAAAACAAGAAGAGATGAAACCACATTAATGGTTGAAATAATATGAAATGTCCGTTAAAGAAATAACTTTCTAAACTGATCGGAGAAGTTAGCTCAGCAATTGTGTTCTTGAAAACGTTATGAGGTTGTAGAAGTTGAAATTGTACGAACGGTAAAGTGATCCCTCTAATGAAATAAGGATTTATAATTGATACAGCAATCCCCGATAAAGCATAAATTGTAAATGGCATTGGAATTTTTTTATCTCTAAAAACGATTCCAATTAGATAAGCTCCAATGATAATCCATCCTAATACAAACAATGTATGTGTATTCGTCCATAGAAGCATTAATAATGGTATGATAAAAAGATATTTCACATTCCCTCTTTCATATTCTTCCAAAAGAAAGAGTAAGAGTGAAAAGATTAACCAAGAGATAATATGTGGACGAATTTCAAATAACACCGATGCAGATGTAATCGCTAAGAAAAATAATACAATCCAATTCGATGAGTTCATTATATCCATTTTCTTACTAATGCGAATAAATAGGATAGAAAATGTTATAATAATGAGAAATGCATTGAAAGTTACAAGTCCGAATTCACCAGAAGCTTTATTGATAGTTGCAATTATAACTTGATAAAGCCAATGCATATCAAGGTAATCATGGGAACTGGCTGTATATGTAAAAACATCTTGAGATGGAACTCTTAAATTGTTGATTATCCACTCGCCTGCTTTGAGATGAAAGCCAATATCAGGGCTATAAATTTCCCGAAACGCAAATGATATGATGAGCAACAAGAAAACTAATATTGTTACCCCTAAAATAAATTTATTAAAAGCATAAGACTTACTCTCATTATTCATTCTGTTCTTAATCGTTTGTTTACTTATTAGTTGGAAAATGTTTTCTTAAACAATCCATCAATATCATTTATTAATTTATCTAACTTTTCGATTTGTGTTTTAGGATAACTATCCTTCGGTTTCAACTGAATAGCTTTCATATATAATTCTTTCGCTTCTATATATTTTCTTTCTTTCAATAATTTATTTGCTTCTTCTATATAAGAAATGTATGCTTTATCATCAGCACCTGGTAATTTTTTAACCATTAGTGCATCACCTGATTCATCAACAATGTATTGCTTGAAGCTATCGGGATATCCAACATTCTTAGGTCTGAAGTATTCATCTTTTACAACGCCGTCCATATACTTGAGTAATAGATATTCACCTAACTTTTTCCATCGATTATACGTCAGAGCAGCCATTTCGTGTGAGTAATTCGTCAGATAATCAATAGCTTCGCCTTTTGAATTTTTATAAAGTGACAATGCAGTTTGTTCAATTTCTTCTTGCCGCGAAGCAAATCTTCCCTCTAACTCATTCTGCACTGTTTGAATATCGTTAATTACAAGATCGTACTTTGGATATGCAAAATTGGAAACAAAATTAAATACCCAAAAGGCAGATTCCCAGTTAAATTGACTCAATGATGCTAAACCTTTTGAGTAATTATATGGAATCTTTGTCATGCAAGTGTACATTGGTACGTAAACAGTCATGTAAGTATCATCTACACCAAACCAGATTACACCGCCAACTTCTCTGGGCATAAAAGAACGACACTGCGCAACAAATGAAAAACCTGTCTGGGGAGTTGAAATTGGTCGCTCGTTAAAATATTGTTTCCCCTGATATTCCCAAGTCAATGGTCTCCAACGATACGGCATACCGTATGGACCCGCTGCCACTCCTTTAGTCATGTCGAATTCAGTACCTTCGAAATGATCACGCATTAAATGTTGAACGTCTCGAACTGAAAGTTTCTGATCTGGTTTTATGTATAACGGCATTCTTTCCAAACTTTCTCCTTTGATATATGAAATATATTTTTCCATCGATTTGTTCACTCGTCTAAAAAGTGACCATACCCTTCCTTCACAAAATCTGACTGCACCAAAATCAAGTGGCGCATATACCTCGGAGAAATTGAATTCAGAATCCATACCCTTAAACCATCCTTTTTCTCTTGCAAAGGTAATGACGTCTGAGGCATATATACAATTATTTGGATCGTTCAAAGGAAATGTTGTAATTCGTGCTTGGTTAGCGTGAGCAGAAACGTAACCATCAGGAATTCGAACTGCAACCCATAATGCTCCTTTCACACCTTCACCGTGACCGATCATTTCAAGAATCCACGCTTCATTTGGATCAGCTATGGAAAAAGATTCACCCTCACTGTAATATCCATATTCAGCCACAAGGTCAGTCATAACTTTAATTGCCTGACGTGCACTTCGAGAACGCTGCAATGCAAGATAAATTAAACTTCCATAATCAATTATCCCCTGCGAATTATGTAGTTCCTCCCTTCCACCAAATGTTGTCTCACCAATTGAAACTTGGTATTCATTCATATTACCTACAACATTAAATGTTTCTAGAGCTTGTTTAATCCTTCCTAAAAATTTCCCAGTATCCCATTCATAAATATCTACCATTGAGCCATCAGGATATACTGCAGCAGGGAAATGGTAAAGTTCACCATAAAAATTAAATGAGTCGGCACTGTACGAAATCATAGTGCTTCCATCCTTCGAAGCTCCTTTTGTTACTATAAAATTTGTACAGGCATATAATTTATGAACATCGAGAAGCAAGCCTACAACGACAAACATTAATAAAAAACGTTTCATGATCATACCTTAGACTGTTATTGAGATTTTTTTTACTTGTAGTTTAAATTTTGAGATAACCATTTTTCAGCTTCATCAATTGTAATATTTTTTCGAAGTGAATAATCTTCAACCTGATCTTTAGATATACCTCCAACATTGAAATATTTTGATTCAGAATTAGCAAAGTAAAAACCGCAAACCGAAGCTGCAGGATGCATTGCGTAACTCTCTGTTAAATGTATTTGAGTATTTTTCTCGACTTGAAGTAAATCGAACAATATTTTCTTTTCAGAATGATCGGGCAGTGATGGATATCCGATTGCCGGTCGAATTCCCTGGTAATGCTCTCTGATGAGCGATTGATGATCTAAATTTTCAAATTTTGCATAACCCCAATATTCTTTTCTAACCTTCAGATGCAATAACTCAGCGAATGCCTCTGCTAATCTATCGGCGAGTATCTTTAGCATTATGGCATTGTAATCATCATTATTTGACTGAAATCTTTTGACGCACTCATCTACACCGATACCGGCAGTCACCGCAAAACATCCAATAAAATCTATAATACCACTTTCACGTGGAGCTATAAAATCGGTTAACGACAAATTATATTCCATCTCTTTTTTCTTTTGCTGATTCCTAAGAAAATGAAATTTAGTTAAAATCTCAGTTCGATGTATATCGGAATAAACTTCAATGTCTTCGTTATTCGAATTTGCAGGATACAAACCAATCACGGCATTGGCGGTTAACATATTTTCTTGAATTATTTTATGTAATAATTTTTGAGCATCATCATAAATCTTTTTAGCCTCGGGACCTTTTATCGGATCATCAAGAATAGCTGGGAATTTACCATTTAATCTCCATGCATGAAAGAAAAATGTCCAATCAATGAAGGGAATAATTTCTTTAAGTGGATATTCTGAAAAAATTTTTTCCCCAAGAAACTGAGGAGTGGTAATCTTAACCTTCTCCCAATGAGGTATAAGTTTATTTTTACGTGCATCTTCCAAGCTTATATATTCTGCTTGTGTCTTAGATTTAAGATGTTTCAGGCGAATATTATCATAGAAACTTTTCATCTTTCTGACATAGTCAGTTTTCAATTCACTAGAAAGTAAATTGGCTACAACACCAACGCTTTTCGATGCATCTTTTACATGTACTACTGGCTTATTGTAAAATGGTGCAATCCTGACTGCAGTATGAATCTCAGAAGTAGTCGCACCACCAATGAGTAAGGGAATGTCCATCGAATTACGTTCCATTTCTTTTGCAACATTTACCATCTCGTCTAACGAAGGAGTAATCAGACCACTTAATCCAATAATATCTACTTTTTCATCAATCGCGGTTTGAATAATTTTATCCGCATGAACCATCACACCCAAATCAATCACTTGATAATTATTGCAACTCAATACAATTCCAACTATATTTTTCCCAATATCATGGACATCCCCCTTTACTGTAGCTAATAAAACTTTTGGACTTACCTTACTATCATTAGCAATCGCACCACTGATGGCATTTGTTTTTTCACTTTGAATGTATGGAAGAAGAACGGAGACAGCTTTTTTCATAACTCGAGCACTCTTAACAACTTGCGGTAAGAACATTTTGCCCGAACCAAACAAATCTCCCACCCTGTTCATTCCTTCCATCAATGGACCTTCAATCACATCCAGAGCACGATGGAACAAAGTTCTGACCTCTTCTATATCTTCTTTTATGAAATCATCAATACCCTCAACAAGAGCATATACAATTCTATCTTTAACAGGTTTCGACCTCCATGTTTGTTCAGCTTTTTTCTCATGCGACTTTTTAGAAACTCTGCTCGCATATTCTACGAGTCGTTCAGTAGCATCTACTTTACGATTTAAAATCACATCTTCAACTAACTCCAGCAAATCTTTCTGTATATCATCGTAGACCTTGATCGTAGAAGGATTGATAATACCCATATCCATCCCAGCATTTATTGCATGATAAAGAAAAACAGAATGCATCGCTTCACGTATTTCATCGTTGCCTCTAAAGGCAAACGATAGATTACTAACTCCACCACTTACTTTCGAATATGGTAAATTCTCTTTTATCCATTTGACAGCTCGTATATAATCTAATGCAAAGTTAGCATGGCTTTCGATACCTGTCCCAATTGCAAGAATGTTCGGGTCAAAAATAATATCTTCAGCCGGAAATTTTACCTCCTCCGTTAGTATTCTGTACGATCTTTTGCATATTTCGATTTTTCTTTCAAATGTATCGGCTTGGCCCTTCTCATCAAATGCCATTACGATCACAGATGCACCATACTTCTTTATCTTTTTGGCGTGTTCTTTAAAAAATTCTTCACCTTCTTTTAAACTAATTGAATTGACAATTGATTTACCTTGTACGCATTTTAGACCCGCTTCAATTACTGACCATTTAGATGAATCTATCATGATCGGCAAACGTGCTATGGTTGGTTCTGAAGCAACAAAATTCAGGAATTTAACCATTGCTTTTTCTGAATCTATCATCGGTTCATCCATGCAAACATCAAGTATCTGAGCACCACCTTCAACTTGTTCACGAGCAACAGAGAGTGCCTCCTCGTATCTTTCTTCATTTATTAGCCGAGAAAATTTTTTCGAACCCATCACGTTCGTTCGTTCACCGATATTTATGAAATTACTTTCCCGTCGAACAATCAGAGGTTCCAAGCCACTTAATTTTGTTTCTTTAATTTTTGGTGATGCC
>JBBIRP010000103.1:0-7271 GCA_037441745.1 Ignavibacteriales bacterium | reverse complement strand
TTTTTATAAAAGATTTTTAAAAGCACATAATGATCAATTTAATTTTCACACTCAAGATACAAGTTGTATCGCTGAATATAGCATAAGTGGTTTCAGTGGTGGTCCAGTACTTATTTTCGATGTAACAAGAATCGACAGTGTAAACATTATTACAAACCCAGTTGTAAATTTGGATGTTTGTAAATTTCAGTTAGAACTGATTACTGGTATAGTGAAAACAATTTACGTTGTGGGCCAAAATGGCTTTAAAACTCCAGGGGCATTATCTCCAGTTCCTAATCAAAATTTGCATGGTGACTCTAAAGAGGCTGAATATATAATTATTACACACAAGGATTTTATTTCTGCTGCAAATAGATTAGCTGAATACAGAGAAAGCCAGAGTAAAGAACCATTATCATCTATCGTAGTTGATGTTGATAAAATTTATAATGAATTCGGTGGTGGAATTCCAACTCCAGTGGCAATCCGAAATTATCTTCGTTATGTCTACATAAATTGGAATTCTCCTCCCAAGTACGTTCTTCTTTTTGGGGATGGGGATTATGATTATAAGAGAGTTATGGGTTCGACAAATCCGAATTGGATACCGCCTTGGGAAAGCGAAGAATCTTTTTACTCGCTTTCTACTTATGCAAGCGATGATTTATACAGTGTATTCTTCAGTAATGGGCGTGTTAATCTCGGTGTTGGTCGTTTGCCAGTCCGTTCTTTACAAGAAGCAAATACAATAGTTGATAAAATAATTGAATATGAGACACAAAAAATTTTTGATGCTTGGAATACGCGTATTACTTTTGTAGCTGATGATGGGCCCCAAGCTCCAGGTAGAAACGATGGTTCGATTCACATGCAACATGCTGAAGGAATTGCTGCTATGGTGCCTCCACTCTTTGAGAAGAAGAAAATTTACCTTTACGAATACCCTACTGAATATACTTCTGGTGGTAGAAGAAAACCATCAGCGAATCGAGCAATTAGGAATGCAATTGATCAAGGTTCGCTAATATTAAATTTTGCGGGTCATGGCAATCCGCGTTTATGGACGCATGAAGCGGTCTTCGTTCGTGAATCCGATATACCAATGCTGAAGAATAAAGGAAAATATTTTTTCCTTATAGCCGCTACTTGTAATTATGCAGACTTTGATATGCTTAACGAAACAAGTAGTGGAGAAATTTTAACATTAATGAAAAATGCAGGTACAATCGGGGTTTTTTCAGCTTTGAGACCTGTTTATGCGGACGCAAATTATACATTGAATGTGAACTTATTCCATTATTTAATTGATACCTCAAGTTATGGAAAGTTGAAAACAGACCGATTAGGAGATGTCATTTATAATACTAAACAAAATATTAGCGATCTTACCAATGATAGGAAATATTTCTTATTAGCGGATCCTGGATTAAAAATAACTTTCCCAAAGATGCTTGCTTCCATCGATAGCATTAATAGTTTAACTACAAACGAAACAGCTCAATTAAAGGCATTGAGCAGATCATCGGTCGTTGGAACTATTCGTGATACATCTACTTATCAGCCAATAAATTTTTCTGGTCGTTCTTTAATATCTGTATATGATGCCGATAAAACTAATTCAATTATTGCTCCTGAATTTATCCAACCATTTAAATACAAATCATCAGGGAGCATCTTGTTCAGAGGTGAAGATAGTATCGTATTAGGTAGGTTTAGACACGATTTTATTGTACCAAAAGATATCTCCTATTCGGATGAAGCTGGACGTATTGTTGTTTATTTCTCGAATGATTCGAGTGATGGTGGTGGATATACAAGGAATATCCTCATAAGCGGAACCGATACTAATGCGGTACCTGATACGAAAGGACCTGTAGTGAAATTATATATTAATAAAAGAAGCTTTCGGCCGGGGGACGTTGTTAATCAATCACCTATATTAATAGCCGACATTAGTGACTCTAGTGGTGTAAATACCTCAGGAGCTGGAGTTGGTCATCGACTTGAAGCGTGGCTTGATGAAAATGCGGAGAGTATAGACCTTTCTGAATATTATAAAAGTAAATTAGGATTATATACTGAAGGAAGCGTGGAATATCCACTTGGTGAAATGTCGAATGGTACACATAAAATCCGTATTCGGGTTTGGGATACATACAATAATCCAACTACAGAAGAAACGATGTTCAATGTCATTACCGGTGTCGGTTTGCAATTGGTCAATGTTTTTAATTATCCTAACCCCTTTTCGTCATCAACAGTTTTCACGTTTGAACATAATCAAGTAACTGCCATTGATGTTGATGTAAAAATTTATACTGTAGGAGGACGCATGATCCAAACAATCAAGGCACAAAATATCACAGATCGTTTCGTTAAAATTCCTTGGGACGGTTTCGATAGAGATGGTGATCGTCTTGCTAACGGTATTTATTTATACAAGATTGTTGCACGCACTATGGATGGGCGTTATACGAGCGAGGCTTTTGGAAAGTTAAGTATTATGAGATAAATTATAATTACCGACGAAATTGCTTATAAAAATCAAAGATAGTAAATTTAAATAAATAAGAAATAGAATCCTCTAAATTTTTATCAATATACAATATTTAAAAAAGGTTAATCTTTATGATTTCGAAAAAACAAAAGGAAATAATTAAAACCCTAATTCCAATCCTAATAATCATGATGGCATACCCATCGGTGATATTTAGTCAGGGTGAATCTGCTGTGCCGTTTTTACTTATAGCCCCGAATGCGAGAGCTGATGGTATGGGCGAAGCTGGTGCTGCATTATCTGATGATGGAGCGGCATCGTACTGGAATCCCGGTGGTCTTGCATTTGAAAAGTATCAAGAGGTAAGCATTACACACTCGAATTGGCTCCCTCAGTTTAATTTGTCTGATTTATTTTATGAATACCTCGCATACAGAAATCACATAGAAGATTGGGGCGGAACAATATCGGCGAGTGTCATCTACCTGAATCTTGGTGAATTTAATCGTCGTGGCGAGAATAATGAGGACCTTGGGACATTCAAAGCGTATGAGTTTGCTCTAACGGGCGGATATTCAACCAAAGTCATCACAGACCTTGGTGTTGGTGTGAACTTAAGATTTATTTATAGTGCGCTTGATCCACATAAATCACAAGATCAAGCACGCGGAGTTGCATCAACGGTAAGCTTCGATATTGGTGCGTTGTGGAAACCTTCATCTCTTGTCCTTCCATTTATTGGTGATATTGAAGACAGATTCAGTGTTGGAATGAATCTATCAAATCTTGGACCTAAGCTTACATACATACAACAAGCTCAAGCAGATCCACTTCCGACAAATTTACGTCTTGGGTTTGCATTCAAAATAATTAAAAGTGAATACAATAATATCACGGGTATTCTCGATTTTAGTCGTATGCTGGTACGTAGATATCCACAGGAAAAAGATTCTGCGGGAAATGTAATAAAAGAATCTTACGTAGATAATTTACCGAAATCATTATTCACGGCTTGGGGTGCAGGGGGGTTGAAAAAAGTAACAATTGCAGGGGGGTTGGAGTATTGGTACGGTTCACCCAAGTTGTTTGCCCTCCGTTGGGGTTATTTTTACGAACACCCACAATATGGAAATCGAAAATTTATGACTTTTGGTGCTGGAATAAGGTATGATATTTATGGTTTCGATTTTAGTTACCTTTCTGCAATTGAGGAAAATCATCCGCTTAGCGAAACGTTACGTTTTACTTTGATTATTTCTTGGGGTGGTGAGGAAGAATAAATTCTTCCGAAAATATTTAATTAAAAAGGATAGCCATCTCTACTTTAGTAATAGCTGGGATGGCTTGTTATAAAGTCAAATAAATCTATGAAGATAACGTGCCAAGAATTAATATAACATATTTTTTTGTTTACTTATTATTCGTTCCTTTTTTATTAACGGCACAAAATAAAGTTCGATTATGTTTTAACCATCCATTAAATTTCTCTTTAACAGATTTAGACGCCAACAGTTATCAGAATAAATCTAACCCGGAAACTTTATTAAATATCCTTGCTGTAATGGTTGAATTTGTTGAAGATGATGATGGTCGTACTACCGGTAATGGCAAGTTTGATCTGACACATCCAACAAAAAATTATTTAGATGCGCCACCTCATGACATAAATTATTTTAAAAACCATTTGAAATTTGTTGAAAATTATTTTCGGAAAGTTTCTGATGGTAAACTTAAAATCCAAACCAATATTCTCGACAGCGTTTATGAATTACCACACGAGATGAAATATTACAGCCCGTCTCGCAATACAAAGAATAACATAGAGCTAGGTTATTTAATTCGTGATACTTGGACACTCGTTGATTCTCTTGCAAAATTTCGACATGAGATTATCCCATACGATCAATATGATGCATTCATTATTTTCCACGCAGGGGCAGGACGAGATATAGACTTACTCAATATCTATGGATACGATCCAAAACCATTCGATATTCCATCACTTTATGTTAACCTTAAGACAATGCAAGCCATGTTCGATGATATGTTATTTGATGGAATACCAATAGATAGTGGACGATTTAAAATAACAAACTCAATGATAATATCCGAAACAGAGAGCCGTGAGGAAGTACCATTTCCACTTAGTATCAATGGTTTAATTGCGGCGAGTGTTGGTAGCCATCTTGGCTTACCAGATCTATTCAATACAAAGACTGGTCGTTCTGGCATTGGAAGATTTGGTTTGATGGATGGACAATCAATATTTAGTTGGAATGGTGCTTTCCCACCAGAACCTTCCGCCTGGGAAAAATACTATCTTGGATGGATTGATCCGCTTACTATATCTTCTGGTAATTATTATTTGCCTGCTGTTAGTAAATCAAACTCTGTTGATACCGTTTATAAAGTTCTAATAAGCTCTAAGGAATATTTTATGCTCGAAAACAGAAATCGTGATGCTAATAAAGATGGAGCAATTGTGAAGATGATGATTAACGGTGATGAAGTTACCAAACGATGGGAAAGAGACACAACGAACTTTAATGAAAATGACCAAGACTCTCTTTATGGAGTTATTATAGATGTTGATGAATTCGATTGGAGCTTACCAGGTGGAGTTGATAAAAAAAATAATATATTCTACGATGGTGGAATACTTATATGGCATGTTGATGAAACTGTGATTGAAAGTAATCTTGGTTCTAATACCGTAAATGCTAATGAGAGAAAACGAGGTGTAAATCTCATGGAAGCCGATGGTTCTCAGGATATCGGTCAGATTTACGATTTTCTTCATCCCGGTTCGGGAAGTGAAAGTGGATGGGCATTAGATTTTTGGTTTAAAGGTAATACCGCCCCATTACGAAAATACGATACTACAGGATTTACACCTACTTCTCACCCAAACAGTTTAAGCAATGATGGGGCGAATAGTCACATATATATCAACAATTTTTCAGAACGTGGTCCAAGGATGAGTGCACAAATTAAAATAGGTGATGATGTCATTCGACCCCTGTCGAGTTTCCCAAAATATATTGGTCGATCGGTCGGCAATAACTCAATTTCAGTTTTGGATATATCAAATAAACAAGGTTTAATCATTGCAACCAATGGTAAAACTCGAGAAGATACTTCCATAAGTAAAATAAATGCAAGTATCTTTGGATGGAGCTATGATGGCGTTCCTATTCTCTCATCAGGAGATGTTTCGGGTTTGATGACTAAAACTATTTCACCAGCTGATTTTTATTTGGGGAAAGTAGGAATTGGTAATTTTAATGGTGATTCAATTCCCGACTTGACAATATCAACTGTCTTAAATCCTTATCGGATGCCGCCATTTGTATTTCAAAGTTCAATAGATGGATGGAATTTAATTGATCAGAATGATGATCATGAGATAGACAGATTTTTCCGATTTGCAAGTAGTGGAAAAATTATAACATCACCAACTATCTCCGAATCTTTTATCGCTTATGGTGCCGAGAAAGGGAAAATTTATATTGTTAAAACTCAAGATAGTCTCGGTATCACTGTTGAGTATGATTTCGATACGTCAGATGTTGTTGGTGTATCTCTGTGGGATAGTAATTCAGTTGTTGCTGTTTCAAGGGATGGAACTCTGGGAATTGTTGGGTTCGACAGAGACGAGATGAAGAAAAATTTTGGACACACAATTGTTGCTCCTGCTGTAGGTGGTAATATCTCACCACTAATTGGGAAATGCATAGCATTCGGAACAATCGATGGTTATGTCTATCTAACCGATAAGCAATTGAACAATATTGAAGGATTTCCAGTTTATACAGGAGATGAAATTCCAAATTCGCCTGCCATTGCCGATGTCGATGGAGACAATGTTAATGATATTGTAGTTGTTAGTGGTCATAAAATTTTTGCCTTTAATGCAAGCGGTGCAGTGCTTGATAATTTTCCAATTGAAGTATCAACGAATCTCAACATTCTTACTTCACCAATAATTGCTGATATTGATGACAGCAGAGGTGTAGATATCGTCATTGTAACTCAAGAAGGGTTAGTTTGTGCATTCAATAAATATGGAAGGATGCTTGAAGGTTTTCCACTTCTGACTGGTGAAAATCATGGTTCAACACCAGTGGTATTTAAGATCGATCCTCCTTATGATTGTTATGATTGTCCAATCAGATTAGGTATTGCCACTGCTTCAGATGATGGTTATGTCTATGCATGGGAAACTGTTTCATTGTCACTATTTACAGGGGGAACTCTTGTAATGCCCTGGCCTCAATTTTTACACGATGCCCGAAATACAGGTTTCATTGAAGAAGTCAAAACACCTGAGCCAAAAAGCAATGAATTCTTCCCATCCTCGCTTGCGTACAATTGGCCCAACCCAGTCACCAAGGATGATGGTTTTAGAACTCACATAAGATACTTTGTTCGCGAGAATGCAAGAGTACACATAAAGGTTTTCGATCCCGCTGGAGATTTGGTTACTGAATTTGATGGTCCTGGCATTGGTGGTCTCGATAATGAGGTCATGTTTGATGCTTCTGGTATACAGAGTGGAATCTATTTTGCTCACATCCAAGCGAACAGCTCAAGTAATAGCGGTCATGCAATTATCAAGATTGCAATTGTTAGATAAGGCTAATCTGTGCGTTTGGTTCTATTTGGAATAGTATGCTTGATTTCGTTAAATTGTCGCGAGGTGGAACCATTCTCGAACCTGACGTTGATTAATGGCTATCAAATTGATGGTAGAGTGACAACAGAAAACGGTATTCCGATCGATAGTGTTGAG
>JBBIRP010000102.1:0-7280 GCA_037441745.1 Ignavibacteriales bacterium | reverse complement strand
AGATATTTTATATCCAAAACCGACGATAATTAAAATACTCGCAATAATTAGTGGAACCGCATTTATATTCCCCGTCGTCAAGACTTGGTTAATTCCGTAAACATCTATTGCACCTGTTAACCCAAACAAGATTGAAATTCCATATAGCATCATACCAGATGAAGCCGCACCATATATAATGTATTTAAGTGATGCTTCGCTTGAATCTTCAGCTTCTTTTGTGTAGCATGTAAGGATATATGAACTTAAGCTTGATAACTCTAAAGCTAAATACATCATCAATAAATTTGTAGCGCCTGTCATCAGGGTCAAACCCAAAGAAAGAGCTATTAAAAGTGAGTAATATTCTCCCACATTTCGATTGTTCGAGTTTAATTCTTTAGATTGTAATGAGTATATCACAATAAATATGCTACAACCAATTATCACTAATTTAAAGAAGATCGAAAAGGAATCAATGGCAAGCATATTAAAGAAAATTGAATTTGACCCTCCTGATGCTTCTTGAAAAACAAAGATACCCGCAATGATGAGTCCAAGCATTGCAAGCCAAGGTACGAATGAACTACGTTTCCTCAAAATCAAATCGATTAAAATTAAAACACAAAATGTTACCGCTAAAGCTACTTCCGGCTGAAAGTATTTTATACTATTTAATATTTGTTCAAGCATGATTGTATAAATATTAACAGAATTATATTTTATTGACCTAACAATGTTGTAACTGCACCACTTTGATTTACAATACTAACTAACGTATTTACAGCACTGGTCATCAAATTGACTGCAGGTGATGGATAAATGCCAAGCAAGATCACAATGATTGCAAGAGGTACGAGTGTAAATAATTCACGACCATTTATATCTGGAAGTGTTTTCCACTTTTCTGGAAGCGTACCCAGGAATACTCGCTGTAAAGTCCAGAGCATGTATGCGGCTGTCAATACAATACCAAGCGTAGAAGCAATTGCAATCCAACGGAAAGCTTGAAAAGCTCCTAGGAACGAAAAAGCTTCGCTTATAAATCCGCTCAATCCTGGTAGTCCAAGTGCTGCGAAAAACGCAATCGACATTATACCTGCATACTTTGGCATCTGATTCATCAAACCACCAAATTCATTCAACCCTCTTGTATGTGCGCGGTCGTATATTACACCAACAATTAAAAAGAGCATCGCTGTAATTGTTCCGTGATTAAACATTTGAAGCACCCGTAATACCCTGCGTATTAAATGCCGCCATACCAAGTACTACAATGCCCATATGACTTATACTGGAGTATGCGATCAACTTTTTAAAATCCTCCTGTGCCATCGCGACTAAAGCTCCGTAAACAATGTTAATAAATCCAAGTATTGCTAATGGAATTTGAAAATATACTGTCGCATCAGGAAACATCGGATAACTAATTCTCAAAATACCGTATGTACCCATCTTCAATAATACGCCAGCAAGAATAACACTGATAGCTGTTGGTGCTTCTACGTGTGCATCCGGTAACCATGTATGGAATGGAAAAATGGGAACTTTAATCGCAAAACCTATAAACAAAGCAATGAATGCGATATATCTCCAAGATGTATTAAAACCACTAAGAATAGAACCCGGTTCGTAATTTGTTGTATTCATCATTGCTAACATATTGAATGTATGGATCTTCTCACCTGTAGCAGGATCAATAATGGTAACGCTGAAGTACAGGGCCAACATGGCAAGAAGCATCAGAACACTTCCAAGCAACGTATAAAGAAAAAACTTTATAGCAGCATATTCACGTCTCGGACCTCCCCAAATTCCAATAAGGAAATACATCGGTAAAAGCATCACTTCCCAAAAAACATAAAATAAGAAGAAGTCAAGCGAAACGAATACACCCATCATCCCCGTATCTAATAATAGAAGTAGTGCGTAATATCCTTTTACAGACTTCTCAATATTCCAAGATGCAAATACCGCGATAAAAGATATAATGGCGGTTAATATAACCATTAGTACACTCAAGCCATCTATTCCAAGAAAATAATCTATATGAATCCTGCCAAACCACGCAACCGATTTGATATCGATCCATGTTGCTTTCTCAATGAATTGAAAACCTTCTTGGGTATTTATTCCCGAAAGACCTCTATCAAAGTTTAAATAAATAATGGCAGCAAGGAATACTTGCAATGCCGTAAAAACTGCAGATGTCCATCTTATTGCATTTTTATTCCCTTTCGGAAGAACAAGAACTAATATCATTCCTATGATAGGGAGGAAAGTAATCCATGATAATATGCCAATATTTAAAAAATTCATATTAATTCATCCTATACCATTCGTAAAATCTAATTCACTTTCATGAAATTATTATTATAAAATTTTTGAAAACTTATTTAACAATATAAAACAACAACATAACACCCAATAGTACAAAAACTATATATGTTTGAACCTTACCAGTTTGAAATTTTCTAAAAATAATTCCAAAAAATCCTGATAGGAAAGCAACTCCATTTACGAGTCCATCAACAACGTGTAAATCAAACTTGCCAGCTCCAGCCCAGAAGAAGAAAAATGATAAACCACCTGTTAAAATTGCCATGATTACTGCAGTTGCGAATTCGTGTTGCATCCAAAACCATTGACCAACGAAAAATGCAACAAGTACTGATAAGACTCCACCGAGAGTTATAAAAACTGAAGCACTCAATTTTTGCTCTTTTACATGATTGTTATAACCAAAAACTATAGCTCTTGTCCAACTTGCGCTACCATTTACGATTCCATCAATAATGTTATTATCGAACCATCGAAGGATTTTAGTGATAGCATGTGTTCCACCCACAACGACCGTTCCATACAATTCATCAAAATACCATTTGTTCAATAAAAATTTATAAAGACCATTATATTTTTCTGCCAGAGCATCAGAATTAATTTTTTTCCATTTATATGTTGCGAAAGCAATCAAAATTCCAAGTCCAGCAACTGTCAAAGAAAGGATCATCGCTGGGGTATGTGCATGGTGAAGCGCTTCTTTAAAAGTTTCTATCTCAACCGCACGAACACTTTCAGGTACAATTGAAACAGGTCTCTCAATTGCATGGTAGAACCAGCCCGAAGTTGCCCCGAATGGATTGAATGAGAAGAACACAAAAAAACTTAGAAATGCAAAAGTTAACAATGGAATCGTCATTGTTTTTGGTGATTCATGAATGTGCTCGATTCGATGTTCATCAACATGATTACCCAAGAAGGTGATGATGACGAGACGAAACATATAAAAAGCAGTTAAACCTGCAACCAAGAAACCAATAATGGGAATCAAGTAATGACCAGTTAAACTGCCGAAAGCCAATGTACCGGCAAGTATTTCATCTTTGCTTAAAAAACCAGAAGTAAACGGTACACCACAGATTGCTAGTGTGTACATTAAAAATGTGAAGAATGTAATTTTCATTTTCTTTGCTAATCCACCCATATTTCTTATATCTTGTGGATCGGTATGATGATCACCTTGATGATGAAGTGCATGATGCATTGCATGAATAACTGAGCCAGAACCAAGAAACAAACCTGCTTTGAACATTGCATGAGTGGTCAGATGGAAAAAACCGGCTGTATATGCACCAACTCCCAACCCCATTATCATATAACCGAGCTGTGATATCGTGGAATACGCAAGCACTTTTTTAATATCATTTTGTGCAATAGCAATTGTTGCTGAGATAAAGGCTGTTATCGCACCTATATACGCAATAACTACCAGGGCATCTGATGTCATCATTGGAAATGTTCTCGCAACAAGATAAACTCCAGCGGCTACCATTGTTGCAGCATGAATTAAAGCACTAACCGGTGTTGGACCCTCCATTGCATCCGGAAGCCAAACATGAAGTGGAAACTGAGCGGACTTACCAACTGCACCACAAAAGATTAAAATACCAGCAGCCGTCAACCAAGCCTCACTTCCCATTGGTATTTTACCACTACCTATGGCGTTGAAAATATAATCAAAGCTGAATGTTCGGAATGTAAAAAATAGTATCATTATACCGGTGAACATCCCAATGTCACCAATACGGTTCACCACAAAGGCTTTAATAGCAGCATTAGATGCTGACTTCTTTTCGTACCAATGACCAATGAGCAAATAAGATGAAAGACCGACGAGCTCCCACCCTACGTACATAGTAAAGAAATTATTTGTTAAAACAATAACCAGCATTGAGAAAGTGAAGAATCCTAAAAATGCAAAGTATCTCGAGTACCTTACATCTCCTTGCATATAACCGATTGAGAATAGATGGACAAATGAACTAACGATGCAAACAACAACCATCATTATTGCTGATAAATTATCGATAACTATTCCTAAATGAATTTGCAAGGATCCCAATAAGGGGACATTGCCAAAATCCAACCATTTAAAAGTAAAATTAATTGGACTTTCAAAATAAATTAATTTATAATACATTACGAATAGAGATAAAGCAAGGCATACAAATAATATAGAAGTACCGAGCCAATCGCTTTGTCGTGGCAGTCGTTTACCAAAAAAAATACTTATTAAGAAACTTAAAAGTGGTAGTATTAGAATAATAATCGCTAATCTTATAAGAACTTCGGGTACCAAGTATTTACTCCTTTAACTTATTAATTTCGTCAACATTGACCGTTCTAAATTGTTTGTAAATATTTAAAACAATGGCAAGCGCTATTGCAGCCTCAGCTGCAGCAAGTATTATCACGAACAAAGCAATTACTTGACCATCAAGTCGCATTCCACTATAACGTGAAAATGCTATAAAATTTATGTTGGCGGAATTCAGTATTAATTCAATCCCCATCAATACCAATATTGCATTCTTTCTAGTAACAACTCCATAAAGTCCTAACGAAAAAAGTAAAGCACTTAAGATTAGATAATGTGTTAATGTAACATGCATAGTTATCATTTTACTGTTATTTTAATATTTTATCTTTCCGCGCAATTAGTGCCGCACCGATCAATGCCACTAACAAAACGACAGATGCGACCTCGAATGGAAGCAGATACGTGGTCATGAATATTTCACCAATTGAGTTCGTTGTTGTTTTAATATCAGAAACACCTTCAACTACTTTCCAATTGGTTGCATAAAAAACCCCACATAACGACCCGGCTGTTATCGCGACAAGTAATGTTGCTGGAAGTGTATTGAGAGTTCCTGTTTTAATTTCGACACTAACGACCTTGTTAGTCAGCATTACACCGAAAACAAGTAGAACTAAAATACCACCGACATAAATTAAAATCTGTGCTACGGCAATAAAATCCGCATTAAGGAGAACATAAATCCCCGCAACACCGAAAAAGGTAAATAATAAAGAAAATGCAGAGTGTATTATATTCCTTGAAATGACAACAATACCAGCCGAGACAAGTGTTATTGCTGTGAAGAAATAAAATATTATATCAAATAGATTCATATTTTTTTCTCTGCTGATTGTTCCCCTTTAGGTTGCGTTGTTTGTGAAGATGGTGATTTTACTTGCGTTGCAGTCGATGCTTTCTTAGCAGCCTGTTCTTTTTCGTATTCCAACGTCTTTGCTTTGATTGATGAAACTTCATCCGGCATTAATGTTGAAAAATTATAAATAAGATTATTTCTATCAAATTCTGAAAATTCATACACTTCGGTCATCTTTATACATTCAGTCGGGCACGGATAAGTGCAAAGTCCACAATAACAACATTTCGCGTTATCGATTGTGAACTTTGTGACCCATAACTTTTTCTTCTGCCCGGTTGATGTGGTCCCAAGGTCATCGGTTGGAATTGATTTAATCGTTTCGATATCAATACAATCCACAGGGCAGGCCATCTTGCATTGCAAGCATCCGATACAATCGTCCATGTTGACATATAAACGATTTCTTGCACGCTCGGGTAATTTTAATTTAGTATCTGGATACTGAATAGTTACAGCTGGTACAAAAAGATGCCCAAGCGTTACTTTCATTCCAATTAGTATTGTCCAAAGCGATTTAAATATATCTCTAAAATATTTCTTCATACATTAGTAACAGTTTTTTAAAGCATAATCCATAGACCGATAGCCAGGACACATACAAATGCCCATGGAGTTAAAACTTTCCAAGAAACATACATTAACTGATCAACTCTTAATCGAGGCAGTGTCCATCTAAGCCACATCTGGATAAACACGAAGAACATACCTTTTGATAAAAACCAGAAAGCACCCCACATCGGTCCGTCCATAAAATTTCCAAATGGACTATTCCAACCACCTAAAAACAGAGTTGCCGCAATAGCAGAAACTGCAAACATGTTCACAAATTCTGCAAGCATAAACATCGCGAATTTCATTCCACTATATTCAGTAATATATCCTGCAACAAGTTCCGATTCAGCTTCGGGAATATCAAAAGGAGTACGATTAACTTCAGCAAGAGATGCAATAAAATATATTATAAAAGCTATAAAAACGAATGGAAATTTTTTAAAGATGTACCAATTCCAAAACCATCCGACTTGCTGATGATTTATTTCTTGTAAACTTAATGTTCCAGCAATCATAACAACAGCAAGTATTGCTAACGCAGTTGGAATTTCATAACTGACAATCTGAGCTGCTGAACGCATAGCACCAAAAAGCGACCATTTATTATTAGAAGCCCAGCCTGCCATTAAAATGGCAACAACCGCTAACGATGATACAGCTATGATGTAAAATATTCCAATATTCATATCGCTTCCAATATATGCACTGCTGAATGGAATAGCGGCGAAGACCGCATATGACCCGGCAAACATTATATAAGGAGCAAGATTAAAAAGTTTTTTATCGGCTGCTACAGGGATTATATCTTCTTTTTGTAGGAGTTTTAGCATGTCTGCAATCGTTTGAAGCCAACCATGCCAACCACCAGTTCGCATTGGACCTAAACGATCCTGCATATGAGCTGAAACTTTTCTTTCTAACCAAATTACAAAAAGTGCGTACGGCAAAATCCAGAGTAATGGCACGATTGCCATCAATGTATAAACAAAGAAATCATTATCGATAATATTTCTCAGAAATAGTTCCATATTGTTATCTATCAACCTCTCCTAAAACAATGTCAAGACTTCCAGCAATTGCAACCATATCAGCAATCATGTGACCGCGAGAAATTTCTGATATTACACTTAGGTTAGAAAAACAAGGAGATCTACCTTTAACACGAAAAGGTTTACCACTTCCATCGCTGATAATATAGTAACCAAGTTCACCCCTAGCAGATTCTGTTCG
>JBBIRP010000101.1:2957-7338 GCA_037441745.1 Ignavibacteriales bacterium | reverse complement strand
CCGAATGACTGCTGATAACTTCTCCGCTGTCCAAAAAGTAATGCTGATGAAGTAAATTATGATAGAAGTCCTACTCCAAAACGGAGTAGGACTTCAATTAATATATTTTAAAGATTAATTAACGAAAATAAAAATAACTAAGAAATTTCATCATCCACATTAAAAGCGAGGTTGATATGAACAAAATAAAACGATTTTCACTCTTGTTGAGTATATGCCTTTTGGTAATTGGGCTATCAACGGCAGCTGCCCAACAGAGTGTAAAAATTTATGCAACCGATGGTGTGGGACTTGATTCAGTAACAATTGGAATTGACCCAAGTGCAACTGGTCATATTGATCCCTCACTCGGTGAGTATGAATTACCCCCGTTCCCACCAACATTTGATTTCAGATGTTGGTCGTTAGCCGGATGGGATACATTGGGCAGCACTGGTTCAAGAACAAATTATCACAAACAAGTGCGTCCCACCCAAAAAGATATTTATAAATTTGCTTTCAAGTCAGATGCAACAGGCGAAGAGGTAACATTCTCATGGCCATCGAATCTGGGAAGCCTTTATGGCGGTTATTGGAGATTGCTTGATGGCGATGGCACAGAATTGTGTGATATGACAACACAAACCAGCTTTAAATATCATACATTCTCTGAAGATCCACAATATGTGATGATTGTTAAAGGTGATGGCATTGGTTACCTTACTGCACGTGTGACTGATTTTGAGAATGCAGTTGATAGTAAAGGTAAACCTAAAGCAGAGAAGAGAAAGAATGTTTCAAGCGAGGGTGAATTCTCGTTTACCAATACATCTGATGGTATTGATGCTCTCTATGTTGAATTCAGCCAGTCAGTTGATATCACACAATTGAGTCCATTTGATAAGATGACTGATAATTCAGGTGGAAAGAAAAAAAAGTGGACATTTGAATTCACAACATCCGATACACTTCCCAATCCAGCTACAGTTACAATGTTCGCAATTGGAAACAAGGGCAAAGAGTTGGTTGCCAAGAAATATTGGTGGATACCTCAGACACCGCCAGCTAAATGGAGGCCTACGAAACTTGGACCCGTGAATCCAAATAGTGGAACAAGCCGCTTGCGTCTTAATATGCCCAATTGGCATAATCTTGGTGAAGAAGTGTACGGTGGACCACCGCCAGCTTTTGATCCTACATACGGAATGTTTGTTGGTTTGAACATACAAGTTGGAACGAATGCTAAAGGAAAACCAGTTTATAAGTATGTATATCTTCCAAAGTATAAAGATGTTGATAAATCTCTACGCTCAAAAGGATCACACTTAGGTGGAGCAACAACTTGCTTAGAAACTATGGGTGGTAAACCAATTGAGAAAAAATTGAAAGGATTAACAGCCGATAAATTAAAGAACGAATTGTTTGCTCAATTAACGGTATTGAAGATCAACATTGCTTCGAGCAAGTACGGTCATACAGGACCTGGCTTTGGAGGCTTGCACTATCTGAAACAAACTGGTGATCCAGATTGGGTTAATGATTTACCAGTGGATACGATTGTTGCAATCGCTGATAATTACTTCTCATGTTACAGCAATAAGTATCATATTGATCCAGATTCTGCAACTGGCCCAGAACTTAATACAATTATAAGCAATATCAATGCTGCATTTTCGGGAACGTTTGATACTTTGAGTTTCGGTGTGAAAACTGTCTTAAAGCCGGCAAAATATTTAGTTGAAACAGAGGATATTTTATATCGTCCGAGCTTGGAAGTTGAACCGACAATCGTTCAACGGATTGATTTCAGTGAAACAACACCCGTAGAGTTTAAGTTGCATCAAAACTATCCAAACCCCTTCAACCCATCAACAACGATTTCATTCGATCTTTCGGACGATGCTATTGTAACGTTGAAGGTTTACAACTTGCTTGGCCAAGAAGTTGCGACCGTTGTTGACCATCAAGAATTCTATGAAGGTAATAACGAAGTAGTATTCGATGCATCCAGCTTAGCATCGGGTGTTTATTATTACCGCTTGATTGTAAATGATGGTGAGATGCAGCAAGTGAAGAAGATGATGTTGTTAAAGTAATTATTTTTATCTCTAACCTTGCGAAGGTTTAACCCTTCGCAAGGTTGGTAATAACTTGGAATTTAAAATTAAACAAAATTAAAACTAATTAACTAATTCTCTAATCCACCAAATAATTAACAATTTATAAAGGAGTTAAACATGAAAAAATTCATGGTTGTACTTTTCGCTGCGTTATTTGTATTGTCACTAAACAGCGTAGTTGCACAAACCCAGGATCTGATTCCAATCGTTGTTGGAGTATCTGCTCAAGCATTAGCAGTTTCACCTGGCGATTTGACGTTTGAGGAATTGAACGCAAATACATGCTATCAAGCGCCGGCAGACCCAGCTGGTTTAAACACCATTGCACCTTACACTGGAGCTGAGGCAGTCACACAAACAGCATCAACAATAACGGGCGATCCATTCGTACCAGTTGATGTTACATTTACGTTGCCGACGTTCTTAGCAGGAACTGGTGGTTATGCTGGTGTAGTGACGTTAGGTTACGATAATCTCTCTGCTGCATGGGGTGAAGATGGTGCGCAAACATACTTCTTCAATCCACAGGGCACAACTACAACAGTAGAACTTAATGCAAGTGGTGAATGCTATGTATTGTTGAGTGCTAACCCCTGCACCCCGAGAACCTTTGATGCAGATAGTTTCGAGGGATTTGCAGTCATTACAGTACAGTATCATTAATAATAGTACCCCTCAATTAAAAAATTAAATGTAATTGAGTGGGAGTTTTTTATAGGGGTAGCTTCATTCTAAAAAGTGGGGCTACCCTTTTCAATAAAAATAATAACAAAGAATGTCGGAAGGAAATTGAGCGGTGAAAAAATATTTGATAAAAGGGAGATTATTTCTTACATTGTTGTTCATTTTTATTATCCAAATTCCGACATCAGCCGGAATATCAGTTAACCCGAAGCGATTATTCTTCGATGCTTCTAAGCGTTCAATACCTTTACAAATAACGAATACAGGAACAATCGAAAATGAAGTCTGGATAGAAGTAAAATACGGTTATGTTGCATCTGATGATACGGGTCGAGAGTATGTTGTAGTAGACTCTATAGTTGCTGCCGGTGAACCATCAGCAGCTGAATGGATAAAACCTTACCCAGAACGTTTCATCCTACCAGCAGGTGAAACACAAACAGTTAGATTTGTGTCTTATCCTCCTCCAGGAATAACGGAAGGAGAATATTGGGCGCGTGTAATTGTTACAGGTAAACCGCGAGGACAAGCCGAAAGTATTTCAAAAGAACCAACGCGGCGAAAAAGCGGTGTTGTTTTCTATGCTTCAGTAGGTATTCCACTATTCTATCGTCATGGAAATAGATTAATTGCAGGTGTTGATGTCTCCAGTATTAACGTCCAACAAACCAATCAGGAAATTATAATTGATATAAACGTTATGAAAAAAGGGAATGCTGCTTATAACGGAACGAGGACTATAAAGATAATTGATTCAGATGGTAGGATTGTTAAAACCAATAAAAAAGATATTATCATCTACAAGAATTCGACTTTAAGAGAGAGATTGGATAAGGGGGGTGTAATTAGTGGCAAATACAAAATAGAGGTAGAATTTTCAGCTAAAAAAGCTAATTCAAAATCTAATGTAATAATCGAGAATTCAAAGTCTTCAACAACTGTTGATATTCAATAATCAATTAATTCAATGAGATTATTCATATTATTCATACTAACAATTGTTATTATTGGGTTTATTCCGATAGCGTTTTCTCAACAAGGGGAGAAAATTCCTGTAGAATTTCAATTAGGAGGATTGGGAAAGAAAGACATCGAAATTTATGTAAAGAATAACGAAGCTTTCGTTCCAGTATTTGAAATATTTGATTTTATAGGGATAAAATTTAATTATGATGAGGAAAATCAGATTTTAGAAGGATTCTATAAAAGTCCCGATACTACATACACAATAGATCTACTTAATAAAAAATCAAAAATAGGGAAAAAGTCATTCTTGGTAACAAATGATGATTATTATAAAGATACAACTTTGTATATTCGTATAGGGTTTTTAAACCAATTTTTTGGTTTGGAATTTAAGTATAATCCGCGACTTTTAAAGGTTGAGTTAAAGAGGATGGTAGATTTACCCGCAATTCAATCTATAGCTCGACAACAGCGAGCTCAACGTCAAATCACAAAGAGATTTTATATTCCTACGCCGAGTTATTATTTAGGATATGAAAGACCAATAATTGGAGCAACAAGATTAGATTGGGCTGCTTCAACTAGATATGTTAGTGCAGACAATATCAATGCTCGATACAATCTTAATTTTG
>JBBIRP010000101.1:0-2944 GCA_037441745.1 Ignavibacteriales bacterium | reverse complement strand
TGCAAGCATTGGGAGGTGATGTGCATGCAAAACTTTTTGGGTACAAAACAACGAAGAGAAGTAAATATACTCTCTATGGGAATTATGTTTTTCCATTAATAGGGAATGATTTTATACAGCAGGTCACATTAGGTGATATCTCAACTCGTGGAATGCGACCAAGTTATATTACAGGAATCGAGGTTACTAATAGGCCGCTTACCCCGCGTTACTTCTATACATCGGATGTGATTCAGGATAGATTAGAACCAAACGTAGATGTAGAACTTATGAGCGCTTTATCTGGTCTGATGTTGACTAAAACTGATTCAACTGGATTCTTTCAATTTGATTTTCCAGATGTTTATGGTCAAAGTATTTATGAAATTCGTTCTTACAATAAATGGGGAGAGGCACACACTTATCAAAGGCAGATAAATGTACCGATCACATTAGTTCCAGAAGGTACAATTGAATATTCCATAAGTGGGGGTAGAGTTAGACCGCCATCCAATACCATCACATCATCTAATTATTTTAGATGGGGGGTAACGAAAAATCTAACATTCGGGACTACATTAGAATATTTCAACTCGAAAAACAAAGATAGAAAATTATACCCTGGATTAACAGGCGTTGCCCGATTAAACAGAAGCCTCTCATTTAATGCATCATCAACACCCAACGCTATTACACAGTTGAGTTTCAATTGGCTACTTTTCTCAGCAAGCCAATTAACTCTTAATAGTATTTTTTATGGAAAGAATTATTACTTTAATCCTGCAGAATTGAAACGAATATTTGAAGCTTTCTATCGTCAAAATATTTCTTTCAATCATGGTGGTGGGCTTGAGTATAATCTTTTTGGAAGACAAACTGAATTTGATAATTATTTAAATCGTGAATTTCAAGGTTCATTATTCTTAGCATTTCCTAAAATTACATTTGGTGTGTCTAGTCAACAAATTTGGAGATTCGAGGATAACAATGCAAGGGCAATATCTCAACGTACAACGCCATCTTTTGGTGCTTTTCTTCCAGCAGGAATCGTTTTCAGGGTCGATGGTACTTTTAATCACTTGTTACACGAATTTGAAATGTTCAATGTTAATGTAATGAAAAGTTTTGGCAGTCAGTTTCAATTACACATATCCTTCCTAAGGTTTCCGTTAGAAGGGTCCTATAATATTTCATTACGCCTTTCATACTATTTCCCATTTTTCCATGCACAATTTATAACAACAGCTAATGAATCACGTAGATTTAATTATACAGCGTACGGTAATGGTTCTATCAGCTTTGATCCTAGAATTTTAGCAGCTGATTTTAATAACAGACCTAATTATGTAAATTGGGGAGGATTGAAAGTAAATCCATTCCTTGATTCTAATGGTAATGGTACGTATGACGAAGGCGAAGAAAGACTTGAAAAAGGAAGAATCTTTATTTCAAATATGACGCGAGGCATTCAAAAATATGCATCACCATTGAAGACGCTTTCATTAACACGACTTCGTGGATATGAGGAATACGATATATATCTAGATCCATCTGAAATGGAAAATCCAAATTGGGTTCCTGAATACACATCACTTCGTGTAATGTCTGAGCCAAATCGTATTAAAAGGGTTGATATTCCAGTGATCAATGGTGGTGTTGTTCGCGGTGCAGTTAAAATTAAAAATGCTGAAATTATACCAATCGAAAATATAAGAGTATTACTTATATCCGTTACAAACGCCGAATCAAGAAAATATCAAACTTCAACCTTCTCTACCGGGGAATATGAATTCTATGCAATTCCACCAGGTGGATATAAATTAAAATTAGATGATGAACAACTGGCAAAACTCGGATATAGCGTATCACCTATATCGCAGGACATAAATATACAAGTAAAACCTGAAGGTGATATGATTACTGCTCAAGATTTTATTTTGAGTCCAAAAAGATAAGGTTCGGTTTTTTATGAAATATGCTTAAGAAAGGAGATAAAGAATATGAACAGAATTATGAACTTATTGTGGTATTGTGGTAAGATTTTATCATTGAGTACGATAATTTCTGCTTTCTTTTTTACATCAAATGTTTTTACTCAGGAAGAAAATGAAGATGAATTTTTAGAAGATGATGTTGACAGCCTAGTATATTTGAATGAATACATTGATCCACTTTATGAAGAAGAATTATTTTCCGACACAAGTTCAATTTTATCAGGGAATGATTGGACGTGGTCTAATCCATATCCACAAGGAAATACATTGTACACGGTTGATGTATATAGGGACTCAGGTGTCTGTACTGCTGGTGAATTTGGAACTTTCCTTAGAAGCACTGATAAAGGAGACACTTGGTATATTCAACACACTATTGGATTATCTACGAATCGGATAATAGGCATCGATGTTGTTGATTCAAACCTAGTATTTGGAGTCGGTACATATGGATCCGTGTGGAAAAGTACCGATGGTGGTCTGAACTGGATAAAGTATAACTCGGGTGTCTCAGCTCCTCTTTATTCAGTTAAATTTATCAACAAACAAATCGGATGGGCAGTTGGGTATTATGGTACGATAATAAAGACAACAAATGGTGGTGTTTCATGGGTTCAGCAAGTACTGACCAGCTCCGTTCGATTACGAACTGTGGATTTTGTCGATAATTTTTATGGGTGGGCAGCTGGAGACTCCGGTAAGATCTTTGCCACAACAAATGGAGGATCATCTTGGTTTGCACAAAATTCTGGAACTAGCAGAACGATTAATGCTATTAAATTCATAAATAAAGACTCAGGATGGATTGCAGGTGAAAATACGACAATAAGAAGGACGATCAATGGAGGAACGAGTTGGGGGGCTCAAATTCCACCGACATCGAATTATCAATCGATTGATTTCGTAAATGGTCAATATGGATGGGCTGTAGGATCTGATGGTAAAATAATCCACACTGAAAATAGCGGCGA
>JBBIRP010000100.1:5697-7346 GCA_037441745.1 Ignavibacteriales bacterium | reverse complement strand
TAGTTAACCGATGTTGGGGATTCTTATTTTTTGCAACCTGGAGCATCCCAACAGCTCCTGGAATTTTCCTTAGTGCAGGTGTGTCAGTAACGCCGGCGAGAATTGCATTTGCTGTAATTCCATAAGGACCTAACTCCATTGCTAGCTGACGAATATGTGATTCTAATGCTGCCTTAGCAGCAGAAATTGCACCATATGTTGGTATAACTGTATGAGCACCTGAACTCGTCATTGCAAAAATCCTACCACCAGTTTGCATTAAATTTCTTGAAATTAACCCTTGCACCCAATAAATTAAACTATTTGCCATCACGTCGAGCGTCATCTCCATTTGTGCTTGGGTAATCTCCTCATCTGGATTCTTTGAGATAAAAGGTTTCAACGTCCCAAATGCCAAGGAGTGCATTAAAACTTTTATAGTTTGTCCATTTTCCATTGAAAACCTTTCCTGTATTTCATCTAACGTCTCATTCCTCTTGATTGCGTCAGCAGCATTTATATTGAAAAATATTGCTTTCGAACCAGCATGCTTAATTTGTTTAATAATTTGTTGCACGATACCCATTGTTGCCTGACGATCTAAATGAACACCAAAAATGTTCATACCTCGTCTTGCTAATTCAACAGCAGTCGCTCCACCAAATCCGCTCGATGCACCAAGTATTAAAGCCCAATCAGTCGACTTAAATTTTGACTCTTTAATCATAAAATGTATTTATTAATAAATGATGGGTTAAAAGATATGAATTTCTGATATAAATTCAAAAACTATTCAACGGTTACACTTTTTGCTAAATTCTTTGGTTGGTCCACATCGCAACCTCTTGCCACTGCCATGTAATACGCCAAAAGCTGTAGAGGAATAACATTAACAATGGGACCAAAGTAACTATATGTTCTTGGAACACGAATCACAAATTCAGCTATCTTTTCAATTTCTGTATCATCTTCATTCGCAATGGCAATTATTCTCCCATTACGAGCACGCACTTCTTGCATGTTGCTCAAGATTTTTTTATAAATTGCATCTTTTGGTACAATGAATACGACGGGCATTTTTTCATCTATCAATGCAATTGGTCCATGTTTCATTTCCGCAGCTGGGTATCCCTCAGCATGAATGTAGGAAATTTCTTTAAGTTTCAATGCACCCTCAAGTGCTGTTGGGAAATTGCATCCACGACCAAGGTACAAAAAGTTTTTTGCATTCTTAAATTCTTGTGCTATTTTTTTAATATCATTTGTATTGTTTAAGATTTTCTGAACCTTATTAGGTATTGATGCTAAATCGTTAATCAAAGTTTTAGCTTGTTTATCAGGAAGACCACGATATTTACCTATCATAATAGCAATCAAAGCAAGTACTGCCAGCTGAGATGTGAATGCTTTTGTTGAAGCAACTCCAATTTCTGGTCCAGCGTGCAAAAAAACACCTGCATCGGTTTCGCGTGCAATTGAACTACCCATAACATTTACTATCCCAAAAATAGTTGCTCCTTTGGACTTTGCTTCCCTCAGTGCTGCTAATGTATCCGCCGTTTCACCACTTTGGCTAATAACAAACATAACATCATCTGAGTAAATTATCGGATTACGATATCGAAATTCTGATGCATAATCAACCTCCACTGGTATACGTGCTAATTGTT
>JBBIRP010000100.1:0-5687 GCA_037441745.1 Ignavibacteriales bacterium | reverse complement strand
CATATATTTTCCAACTAAAGCTGCATGCCATGAGGTACCACAGGCAGTGATGATATACCGCCGTGCCTGTAACAATTTATCCAAAGCTGGTTCAAGCCCTCCTAATTTAACTTTACCTTCGTCAACTAATAATCTTCCTCGAATAGAATTCCTTATCGATTCAGGTTGTTCGTGAATTTCTTTCAGCATATAGTGAGGGAATCCACCTTTTTCGATTTCCTCTAAATTAAATGTCAGCCTTTCTACACGTTTTTTTACAATTTTATCTTGAATTGTTTTTGTGGAGTAAGAATTTTCTGTAATACATGCTATCTCATCATCTTTCAAATAAACTACATCCCTCGTGTGATCTATTAGAGCAGCAGCGTCAGAAGCAACAAAATTCTCATTGACACCAATGCCTAACATTAAAGGACTACCTTTTCGTGCTGCGATAATCCGATCAGGCTCTTTCTTAGAAATAACTAAAATTCCATAAGTACCATGAACTTCTAACAAAGCAAGCCGTGTCGCTGTGAAAAGATCGTTATGTATAAGATTTTTAGCTTCGATAAGGTGAGCAATAACTTCCGTATCAGTTTCGGTCTTCATCACATGGCCACTTTGCTCCAATTTTCTTTTTAACGTGGTATAGTTTTCAATTATTCCATTATGAATAACTGCAATCTCATCTTTGCAATCACTATGAGGGTGCGCGTTGATATCATTTGGAGCTCCATGGGTTGCCCAGCGTGTATGGCCAACGCCAATCTTCGATTTCGTATCAATTTTACTTACCAATATTGACAAATCATTTACTTTGCCTGCTTGCTTATAAACCACCAATTTATCCTCACTGATGATTGCTATACCAGCAGAGTCATATCCACGATATTCTAATCTTTTTAATCCATCGATTAAGATGGGAATAGAATTTTTATAACCAATATATCCTATTATACCACACATTTAAAATCTATGTTAATCTGTATCAAGAATGTATGAAAATAATTACCAAATATCAATAAATTTTACCAAGTTGTACATTTACACCTCAACTTCAGGTTTCCCGATGATTCCCATCATTCGCCCTGAAGATTTCCCATCTCTTCGATAAGAGTGGAATATTGTCGGATTACATACAGTGCATAAATTACATGTTTCAATATTATTTCCGTCCAGCCCACACTTTACGAGTAAATCTCTATTAAATAGTTTTAAATCTAAAAAAATTCTTTTATCAAAACTTTTAAACAAATACTTTGAATCGAACTTATTAGCAACTTCACTCCCAACTTCATAACAACACACACCCGCCGACGGACCAATAAAAGCGATTAAATCCTTTCCTTTAACTTGAAAACTCGTTTCCATCAATCTAATCGTTTTTTCTACCACTTTAGAAACACTTCCTCGCCATCCCGCATGGATGGCAGCTATTGATCCAGACTTTGGATCATAAATAAAAATTGGAACACAATCTGCAACGATAATAGCGAGAAATATATTTTTTTTATTTGTTATAAGGGAATCACAGGAGTTGTATTCTCCGGGTTTATCAACTTTTATAACAACATTACTATGTACTTGCTTAGGTACAGCTAATTGCTCAATCGCAATACCCATTTCATCTAAAAAATGTTTTCTATTCATCTTAACATTTTCGGCACTATCACCAACAAAATAACTCATATTAAAATCATACAATTTCGTCTTCATCGATTGATTTCGAGTACTAATCCCACAAACGATATCAGGATAACAAGAAAGATTTTCGGCGGCAATAATTTTTATATCATTTTTTTGAAGAATCATTAAAATAATTAAGGTATTATAAAATTACTGAAAAGGAATGGTTATTCGGACTATGGTACCCTCTCCTGCTTTACTTTCAATACTGATTATTCCGTTTAAATCATCGATGCTTTTTTTTACTATTGACAGTCCTAAACCCATGCCATCTGTTTTTGTAGAAAAATTTGGTTTGAATAGACGAGGCTTAATTTCATCAGAGATACCGGGGCCAGTATCACGAATAATAATATTGATATTTTCATCATTGGATGTCGTTTCGATGTAAATATCCCCATTTTCATTCATCGCTTGAATAGAATTACGTATAATATTTATAAAACTTCTACTAAGTTCTTGCCTATCTGCATCAATAATTGATCTTTTAGCATCGTACTCAATTCTAAAATTAACCCCTTTATATTCATGAAACATGGTTATTACATCATCAATGATTTTATGTATATCAATTTTTTCAACCTTCTTTTTGGGCATTCTTGCAAAATGGGAAAATTCAGTCGCGATATTACTTAATATTTCAATTTGATCAAGTACAGTCGTTGTAATTGAATTTAGTATTTCTTTAAAATCATCAACACCATCCTGATATGCTCGACGTAAATGTTGAATTGATAATTTAATCGGTGTAAGTGGATTTTTAATCTCATGAGCAACCTGCTTGGCCATCTCTCTCCATGCAGCTTCACGTTGGGCTTTTACCATTTCCTCTTGAGTTTTCTTCAGATTAATTGCCATTTCTCCAAAAGCTTCTTCTAAATCACCAAGTTCATCATTTCTTGTTCTCTTAAGACTAATATTTAGATCACCTCTTCCAATATGTTGAATTGCATTCTTTAACCTTTTTATTGGAGATGAAAAGTGGCGAGAGATGAAAATACTTAATAAAATTGATATAATAAATGCAGCGGTATAAGCACTGTATAAAAAGATATTTCTATTCGCCAACTCTTCGGCAATCTCGGTATCACTATAGATCGAAGGAACTGATACTGCACCAATAACTGTTCCATCATCTGCATATATTGCACGATAACCAATCATATATGAATAGCTACCAATCGTTTGTTTAACTGCATGAAACTCTTTTTGTTTCAGAACTACATTTAGATAAGAATTAGCATTCATTTTTTTATCAATAAATCCAGTTGTATACAATTCTGGTTTGCTAGTTGCTTGAATTGTAGACAAAAAATAAAGGTCAAAATCGATGTTAGTCTCATTTGCGAGTTTTAAACATTCATCATTACCAATCTGATTGAATGAAGCGGGAACATTTAGGTTGTATCTTCGCTGTAATTCTTTAGATATTATGTTCGTTGCTTCACTTAATTTTCTTACTGTTTCTTCATCTGTACGTTTTAAAGCATATTGTTTATTGAAATACACAAGAAGCAAGATCGGTACAAACGATACGATAAAGTAGGACATCAATAATTTATGTGTGAAGTTAAATCTAATTTTTCCCAAAAATAAATTATAAATTAGAACCACCAACATACCAACAGCACTAATGACAATAATGAAGAACATCATCCCCTTTATGTACCAAAAAATCAGCTGGCTAAAAGTTTCCTTTTCAAAACTTAATGAGTACCATATATTAGCATTTCCTAAATCCCGACCCCTAAAAAAATAAGATTCATAATACTTACCCTCAACATTTTCTGTTATCCATTTCTCGTTCAGTGGAAATTTACTATTCGAAACTTCGCTGGGTAATAGTTTATCTCTTGGGATAACTTCACTTGTTGAACTTAAAATCTCACCATCAATGTATTCCGAAAAAAATATATGCTTTTGAAATATTTCTGATTTCTTACCAATATAATTTTGAAGAATAGACGGAAGTTCCTCTTTGAGAAAGTCTTCTTTATTGCCAGTAACTGCAACCTGAATATAGCCAACTATTGAATTGTCATCACTAAATATTGGGCTAATACCTATGTACCAACGCATAGTAAATCCATCATCGTTTCTTTCTTCTGTTGTTATCGTCCGAGATTTTATTAATATTGCACTATCTAATGCGTTTAACTTCAATGACGTTCTACCAATGTGGAATGTATTGATAACCTTATATTGTCTATCGAAGAAAGTTATTACACAATTATTTCCCTCTTTACTTAAGGAGCTTGCAGCCCAAGTTGAAAATGCTAAATTCGATGTTTCACTCTCATTCTTATTCATAAGAACATTGTTATTGTATTCCTCAAGTGCTTTATCGATTGTTTCATTTACCAACAATGATAACCAGTTATCGGTCGGTTGAGATATTTTATTTGAAAGCGTTTCTACGAGTAAATATTCCGACTTTTGAACAGCACTTTTCAAAGTTAGCATCAACATGATGTATGATACGATGATGACAAGAAGTAAAAATTTTAAACGTGAGATGTAGAATGATTTTTTTTTAATCTCATAAACCCAAACAGACAAGATTAATAACAACAACAAAAAAATAATTCTAAAATCTTGCTGAAGAAGTGCATTTTTATATAATAATCCATAAAGAATACTGCTTAACAGAAGTAATGCAATAGATACTGACCATAACAATCTTTGATTGAAATTAATTGAAAAAAATTTATCGATTGAAATCTTAATGAATAAAATCAATATCACGCAAAAGAGTACAATTGAAATTGTAGCAAAGAATAAACTCAAAAACATCACTGCCAAGTTGAAAGACGGGAAAACTTCTGTCGCATTCGAAAACTCTATATTAGAATCGAATACAGCACTATTAATAATTGCTGTAAAACCACGTAGGAGGGATAGAATTAGAAAAATAAAAACTATAAATACTAAAATTAGAAAATATTTTTTTAGATTAATTTTTTTGATTCTTCGCTCGATATCAATTATTATGTTAATAACTTTATAAAAAATAATGCAGGCAGTTATTAATGAAATTAGCGAAGACAAGAATAAATCCCCTAATGATCTTGCAATGCCAAAACCAAAATCAGATGCAAAGTATTGTGGGTCAAATATTTCTATTGTGAAAATGTTTTGAGGTAAATTTAACCATACTAAGATATATCTGAATATCCAGAGAGACAATATCGTCAAGATGGATTTAAGCCATTTATGATGTGTTGCTTTCCATTTCAATAGAATAAAAACAATTGATGTAAATACTAACGTAAGGAAAATTAATTTAGCAATTAACATTTTATTTTTAAATGATTCAATTAGCTCAGTTATTGTCGTACTTTGAAGCTCTGCATATCCCAATAAATTATTGTCTAGAGAGTAAAGTGGGACTCTAATAATATTATCATAATTAAAATTATTATTTAATTGTGTAAAATTAAATTGAGCAGATATATCTAACATTGAGCTAAATGTAAAATTAAAAGTATTGCTGTTAATAAATCGATTACTGATGGGATAGCGAACATCAAAGAGTCGTTTACCAACAATATATCCAACGATTTCATCATTATACAGAATTGGATTCGATATAATGAGATATGAATATAAAGGATATTTAACGATATAAGAGCTAAGAATGTTTTTTAAATGTGTTGTATCTACTTGAGGTCCATAGTCGTCAGCCCAAGCTATTGTATTTTTATCCTTATCAAATACTTCCAATTTCAATCGATCATTTCTATTCGATAAAAGGAGAGCAAAGAATGTTTCCCGAGCAACACCGGGATATTGGGAAAGTTTTTCACTTAAATTTAAGCTTGATGCTATATATTGTAAAATCTGTTGCGTACTTTTTTGAAATTCATCAAACCGATCTTTTACATACTCAATCGTCTTACTATTCGATTTGTTAATAAATTGATCAGAGTTTTTCTCCATATAAGTGGAGTAGTAATACTCACCTAAATGCAAAATTAGTAGAATTATACACGACAAAGTTAAGATAATGAATAATATAT
>JBBIRP010000099.1:0-7363 GCA_037441745.1 Ignavibacteriales bacterium | reverse complement strand
ATTTTTACTAGTGATTTTTAAAATATATATAAAAGGATTACCAAGCCTTATCCCTTATAATTTTTGTTTTGTAGAAATTTTATGAAACAGGGTTAGACGATTAAATAAGATACCCCGAAAATTTGACTCCTCTAAATCTTGTACTTAACATATTTAAAATTCTGATAATACTGTCAAAATAAACAAAATATTTATTTCCAAACAGGCATTACCAGATACGATTGATTTTCAACTGAATGAAATACTCTCTGTACAGTTTTTTCAAAATCTGTATCTTTTGCTTTATAAATATCCATGAATTTCCCCGGATTCCTGTCGGCGAACGGGAACCACGTGCTCTGTATATGAACCATAATTCTGTGACTCGCTTTAAATTGGTGGAAAATGTCCTGAAGTATAAATTCGAATAAAGTCGAGGTATCAGGTTTAATCGGTTTGGGTTCCGACAAACTTTCCCAGAATTTTCCACGTAATATATCACCACGTACCATCATCTGATAACCGCCCAATTGTGTCCCCGGCGGGGCTGTTTCATAATATATTTCTCCCGATGTAGTCATTTTATAAGGATAAGTTTTTTTGTTTCTTTATAATTATCAGTTTGTAAAATGTACCAATAAATACCACTCGCTAATCTGTCAGCATTCCATTGGTAGGTATATTTCCCCGGCATAAGTTCTTCGTTAACAAGTTGTTCTATCTCTCTTCCAAGTATATCAAAAACTTTTAACGATATAAAAGTTTTTTGTGGAATACCAAATGATATTTTAGTCACAGGGTTGAAAGGATTTGGATAATTCTGAAAAAGTGTAATATTGCTTGGTATTTGATTCGAGATTTCGAATATTCCTGTAGTACTTGTACCTTTTGCTCTCATAAAGAGGGTGAAATCATTTGGAGATGAAAGCTGAGACCAAGAATTTCCGTCATATTCATATGATCTTTGATTCCCGGGAGGTTCATCTGCTCCGATTAAGGGTCGGTTTATTCCATCGTATTTAACACTGACATAAAAATCTCCACTTACGTTCAATCCTGTAATATCAAAAGATTGCCAACCGAATTGTGACGGAGTATATGTATAAGGCATAATGATTTCTGTACCAGGCATGTTGTTAGATCCACCTGCATTGTACATTTTCAATGTGAATTGGCCGGATTGTCCGGCATTATCCCCACTGATATAAATGCTAACGTTTGTAATTTTCACATTTGAACCTGGAGGAGTGAATCGAACCGCTAATTCCCAATTAGCATCTAGTTCATAAACTCCTGTTGCTGGAATACCATCATCGTATGATAATTCAAATGAAGATTCGCTAGTACTGCCAATTCCTACTGCGCTAAAACCATTTGCAACTGCCTGATATTCCACAGATGCTATTCCAAATAGATCTTTGGATGCACTTAAACATGAATTTCTTGCATCGATGAATTGTGAGTTATTTGTAAAATAACTTGTAAGGGCTCTATACCAAATCAATCCAGATTTTGATATCCCTATGTTGGAGGCAACATTATAGAATGCTTTATTCATTATTCCAGAATTAATATGAACACCTCCATTATCATGATCAGGGTCATTTGGTAAACTTACGAATTCTGTCATGTGAGCTGGTTGCCATCCAGGATCACCTGCATTATGTCCGTTGTGTGGATCTTGCATGTTCCTTAATGCATCACCTGGAATAGAGGGGGTGAAGATATCTTCGCCAATGAGCCAGTTCGTGCTGTCAACGATAATTCCAAAAACATCTGATATTGATTCATTTAAAGCGCCAGGTTGTGATTCATACATTAGATTTGCTGTTCTTTCAGTAACTCCATGTGTCAACTCATGTCCGATTACATCTAATGCGCCAGCTAGATTTGAAAAATATACCCCATCACCATCTCCGTAGGTCATAAAGATTCCGTTCCAAAAAGCATTATTGAAATTGATTCCATAATGAAGTACATTAGTCAATGTACCACCTGCGTTATCGAAACTGTTTCTATTAAATCGAGATAGGTATACATTATACACTTCGCGTGTGTAAACATGTGCGCTGATAGCAGCTTTAAGTCGTTCATTGTCGTTGAATACATTATCATCATTCGGATCCGAAATTATAATCGCATTTTGATATCCGTTACCACTTGTATCATTCTGTGCATCAAATGCATCTATCACTCCTTTTAAACTATCAATAGGGGGAGTATACATTGGCAAACTCGCATCAATAATAAAATATTTGCCACCAATTAAATAGGTGTTTATATTCTTTACAGTTTCATCCAATCCAATTCCAGTGCCAAAAGTAGGGCCATCGTACCTAATACCATCATCTATTTTTATTACTTCACCTGTATGTGCATCAATGTACACTGTCATATTCGGTTTTGCAGGCGATGGTAGTTTTACAGAATATACCAGTAATAATCTATTCTCTTTGAAGTAAATCATTAATTCTGCTGATTTACTTGATGACTGATAATTGCTTAATTTATTAATAGCAATCCTTATCGCATTTTCTGAATTTAATGAAGGTGTTGTGTTCATTATTGGTGTTGGGTAATATTCACCATTCATAGATTCGATAGAACCATCTGCATTAAAATGTAAAATTAATTGCCCTTGGAATACCTTTAACCCGTTACGCATCTGTTGGTATTTCACATGTGTCATGTTTAGTCCATCAGTCGTAGTTGAGATTAAACTTAATTCCTTTGAAGGTTCTTTTAAACCAAATAAATCTATGTTCTCAGCAAAAAATTTTATCCCATCATCAACTTTATCTAATGATTTAGAATATCCTTCAGACGTCAATTTACCACCAACAAAAATCGGGGTTGTATTATTTTTATTCCATTCTACATTTAAACTATGACCAATATTTAATTCCAAATTTTTTAATCCTTTCTTGGAATCATGTTGGTAGTAAGAGGTATTGATTTTTTGAGATTTTATCCCGGCACAAATTCCAAATTCGGGATAGAAACAAATTAAGATCAAAACAAGCCATTTAAAGTTTATCATTACATCTCCTTTGAGTATAATTAAATATGTTATTTTTTTTAAGTTTAGCTGATCTAGAAATTCAGAAATTTATATCTTAAATTTTAGATATATAAAATAGGTATAAGTAAAATCTTATCCTTGTCCAGTCTTATTAGGTTATTGATTTCTTCTTAATACTTAGATGGTTTTTAACAGAGATTTATGTTTTTCCTATTTAATTAAAGCTAATTTTCTAACGGTAACAAATTCATTAGCATTCAGTTTGTAGAAATAAACACCACTTGCAAATTTTGAAGCATCCCAATTTACCTTGTATATGCCTGGTTGCTTCTCTTCATTTACCAATATAGCAACTTCCTCTCCAAGCATATTGTACACTTTTAATGCTACGTATGCTGAGGTTGGAAGTTCAAACTGTATCTCAGTGACTGGATTGAATGGATTGGGATAGTTTTGATTAAGGACAAATTCTTTTGGAATTTCCTTTTGCGATGCTGACAGTTTTATTTCCGTGTGAGTAGATTGGTTTGCTAATTGTATACTCCCGCTCGAATTTAATTCGTATTGAGCCCCACTTAAATCCTGTAATTTATAATGATGCGTTCTATCTTTTATATCCCAATTAATGGTAATGTGTTCAGAAAGAGTTTGAATGCTAATTGGAAATGTATGATTATCTGAAATCGTCGAGGGAATCAACTCAACAAAACGATTTGAATTATATCGTACATCGAAACTACCTTCCGGAGGGTTAGGCGGAAGTTCGTAATATCTAAGTTCACGTTCATTTATCTCGCTGTTTCCAAAATATAAAATCTTGCTGTTTCCATATTCATCTGTAATTGTTATGCTATTCAAAGCAGAAATTATATTAAAGTTTGTTCGTTTTATTAGGGGAGGATTTGTTCCATTTAGTATAATTTTCCCTGATTGACTTGTTTTTACCCAATATCCTTTTCCGGGTAGGATGCTGTCGACAAAATCGTATCCATGATCGTATGTAAAGAACATTGATGAGATAATATCAGGTGGATCAGATGTTACAGATGATGTTGGGATGCCAATTGAAAGTGCACCAATGATATGCCAACCCTCGTCGAGTGTAAGCGTGTCTTGTATGAATGTATAACCATCCATTTCAAAAGTCTCGGCACTGTCGAATTTCAACCAGTAACCCTCGCCAGCCCATAAACTATCTGCTATGTAATACATCCCGTTATACCCCCATGCACTGCTTGCTGCTGTTGGGTAAAGGTTGATTTTGCGGTTGTCGATTGCTTGAACTGGTGTTGAGATTAAATTCCAAAAATCTTTAACACTCGTCTGTACCAATCTTCTTGTTCCTACATGGAGATATATAGGAACAAAAACAGTTCCCGTTTGATTATCGTTGCTTTGGATTTTTAAGTCAAAAGAATATTCACCTTGTTGTACGTTCGCTTCATTTGTAGTCAGGATAATTTTTGTACTATCCCCTTGGTTTATAGTAGCAGAGTCTTTATCTAAAGTTAGCCAAGTCGGTAGTGAATTACCTGTATCTGCTAAGTCGAAGAATAGTGGTGTATAACCAATATTTTTTATTAAGAGCGTATCTTTCCCAATTTCTAATGTATCCACATCTATGATAAATGATGTTGGTGAATATTGAATGGTTGGCCCAAGTGTATTAACTGTGACATTTATTTCTGATGGTGATTGAATTGTATCATTATGAAGTACTGAGATTGAACCATGATAGTTCATCCAGGTGTTCAATATATTTGCATCCACAATGAAGTGGAAATACGCAGAATCCATAGAACCTATTGTAACTGAATCCTCGCTAACCGAAAGCCATCCCGAATGTTCAATGGGGACTTTTGGTTTTATGATTAATGATGAATCTCCATAATTTTTAATTTTCACAGAATCTATAATAATACTATCTGGAATCATTAAGTATTCAAAATTTGTTTCTTGGGCGTGATAAACAGGACCTAGGTATGCAGCATTACCAGAAATAATCAATGAAACATATTGTGGACTTGGATTTAGGAATCCCTTATGTGTAATCTGTACGGTGTATAAAGTTCTTTCGGTTTGGTTAATCACAATTTGTTCAACGTTATCTGTTATATTATCACCAGTTGTCGCTGCTGAAGTGGGAGATGCTGGATTTAAAATCCATGGCTGGTATTGTTGGTGGTTGGGTTTCTTGAAAATTCGTAAGTCAACGTCGTTTACTAACATTTTGGTCGGCGGATCAAGTGCTGGAACTGGCGGTACTGCCGCTGGATCTGTCCAACAGATTGTTGCTTTTAATGTGTCAATTCCATTGCATCTAATATCGAATTTAATAGTGTCTCCTTCTGTTAGTTGAAGTTGGCGAATGTGTGAATCGGGTCCATCGATACTATCTAATCTCATAAGGTATGCAGCTTTAAAAGTATTCATTAAACCCCAGCCAAACTTATAATCAGGTCCAGGATAAAGCCCAGCTTCGTCGGCTGTGTGTATTATGAGACCTTTCAACGTAGATGATCTTAGTGGTGTTGAACCATGAAGTTGTTGCTGAAGTTGTAGGAGTAAGCCGACCGAGCCTGAGACGTTTGGTGTTGCCATCGATGTTCCACTCATTGTTCCATATGCATTATCAGATGTTTCCAATGTCGAATACAAGCTTATTCCATTTGCAACGATATCTGGTTTAATTCTCCCATCATCAACTGGACCCCAACTACTAAATGACGACATTACAACGCTTAATGGATTCGTATATCCATTTGGTAAATCATCCACAGCCCCAACAGTTAAAATATTCTTTGCTATTGCAGGTGAGCCGATGCAATCATAACCATCGTTGTTTCCATCCTTATTTCGTCCTGAATCTTGAAGTATCCATTGTCCGTCAACATATACCCAATGAATTACTTTTGAGCTTGGTCCTTCTCCTCGGTCATTACCAGCAGCTTTAACAATCAAATAATAAGGTGCATTCTGAGCAACTTGATCCCATGCTTGACATTCATCATCATAAAATCCGAATTTATAATCTTCAACAGCACTTACTGTAATATCACCAAACCACGCCCATCTGTTATCCCCAAAGAGATTCCAGTACCAACCGGTGATATTGCCGTATGAATGATTTGAAACTCGCAATCCACTTGCTGCTTGAGTTGCCATCTCACTGACATCACTATTCCAATCGAATGATTTTAAATAACCTTGATAAGACATACCAATTGCATTTGGAGATACACCTGCGGCTATCATTGTTCCTGCAACATGTGTTGAATGGTAATGATTAGAGCCTTGAGTAGAAAGTACTCTTCCGCCGAATTCTTGATGTGAAGCCCGAGCTGCACCTGCATCCCACTCACCGAGAGTTATTCCACTTCCAGTCAATGAAAATCCTGGACCGCTTGTTGGCCATACCTTATTAGTGGAAATTGTTTTAGCAGCATTGATGTTACTTATTGTATAGTAAACTGGGAAGTCATTCTCGAAACGTTGAAGCTCAAATGTTGTTCCATCTTCACGCTCAACGCGAATTGGCATTTTCTTTAAGATTGCTAATGACTCAGCATATGATCTTTGAATTTTCCATTGCATTTCTCTTTGTTGTGCGATGTCTTTTAATGATTGAGATAATGAATGGGAAGCGAAAGCCAATAATGTGGTAATCACCAAATTAATATATATTTTCATTGGATAAACCCCATAAAGTATGAATTTGAATATTAAATTACTCAAATCAATTTAACAAAATCTTATATAAACATCAAGTGGTTATATACAAATTTTAATTTCTTTGATTATCATTAAAAAATATCGTATTTTGACAAAAAAAAGATGGAATTGAAATGAATAACCAGAATCAAGAAAAAACAGGCACTAGTGAAATTAAGAATCGCACTGAGGAATCTAAACAAAATAGTGAAGTGAATAATGTCGTTAAAGATAAGATGGAGGACTCGGTACCATTACTAACAGAGACTCCCATTATAAGTCCGCCAGCAGAGGAAAGCGGCAAGCAAAGAAACCAAAAAGAAAAGCAACGGCAACGTAGATATGAACGGCAAAGACATCATGATGGAAGCAAAGATATTTCAGTTGTGATTCCATTGTACAATGAAGAACAATCGCTTCGGGAATTATACGAATCGATACGGAATGCACTAAGTAAGAACTGGAAGTACGAAGTCATCTTTGTTGACGATGGTAGTACTGATAACTCGATACACGTATTGCATGAATTGCGTCGCCATGATCGAAGAGTCAAAATAATACGTTTCCGACGTAACTATGGAAAATCAGCAGCTCTCAGTGTTGGTTTCTCGCATGCAAGGGGTGAATTTATAATAACAATGGACGCTGATT
>JBBIRP010000098.1:0-7387 GCA_037441745.1 Ignavibacteriales bacterium | reverse complement strand
TTTCCCTCATTTCCGTTAAACGAACATAAAATCTTGCAAGAACGTCTCCATCATTATAAACAGGAACATGAAATTCAAACTGATCATATACAAGATATGGTTCATCTCGCCTTAAGTCATGGTCAACGCCAACGGCTCTAAGAAGTGGACCCGTCAACCCCATCGCGATCGAATCTTCTTTGGAGATGTATCCAACGCCTTCACATCTATCAATAAAAATACGATTTCGTATTAATACTTTTTCGCATTCATCAAGTGCTGATGGAAATTGATCAATAAACTTTTTTATAGCAGCAATCGCTTCATCCGACATCTCATTGGCTAATCCACCGATACGTGTGAAACTAGTTGTAAATCTCACGCCAGTAAAAATGTCCCATATATCCTGAATTTTTTCTCGTTCTCGAAATCCCCATAGTAAAACCGTCACGGCACCTACATCCATTGCCATCGTCCCAATCCAGACAAGATGCGATGCAAGTCGAGCAAGTTCACAGCAAATTACACGTATGAATTGTGCTCGCAGCGGAACTTCTATTCCCGCCAATTTCTCAACTGCAAGTACATACGCTACATTATTAGCAAGCGGTGATAGATAATCAAGACGATCGGTATGAGGAATGAATTCATGATAATTCATGTTCTCTGCAAGTTTTTCATATCCTCGATGTAAATAGCCAAGGTCTGGTACCGCAGAAACGATTGTTTCGCCATCTAAACGCAGGAGAAGCCGCAGTACCCCATGAGTTGCTGGGTGCTGAGGTCCCATATTCAGCACCATCTCGTTCTCCAAAGGATCGTCAAAAGTCACAGTAGTATACTGATTCTCGAGTGCCTCAAGAATTTTTTGCCTTGCTTGTTGTTTAGAATCGATCGCCATTGTTTTTATTATTTGCGTGGTAAAACAAGTGAACCAGGAATACCCATCAGTGGAAAATCTTTTCGTAGCGGATAATACTCAAATTCCTCTGGCATATAGATGCGTCTTAAATCAGGATGACCGTCGAAAATAATACCGAACATATCATAGACTTCTCGTTCTTCGAAATTCGCCGTAGGCCAAACGCTTGTTATACTTTGTACGTGTGGATTCTGCTCATCTATATGAACTTTAAGTCGAATACGGAATTTATTTTTCAAAGAATACAAATTATAAATAACTTCAAATCTATTTTCTGATTTAAATTGATCCGCTCCGCAAACATCCCTAAGGGAATCGAAAGACAGCTCTTCATCATCCCGAAGAAACTTACAAACATCGACTATATCATCCTTTTTTATAACTAACGTTATTTCATTGCGGAATTCGCTGACAGATTCAATTGAATCTTTGAAATGATTATTTAATTTGTTAAGCAGTCTTTCTTTCATGAATGAATGAATTTTCAGGAATAAATACTTTATTTGATTGCCCTGGCTTCTCACCACGAGCAATTTTCTTCTGAATTTGGATCAATCCATTAATCAAATTATCGGGTCGTGGAGGACAGCCAGCTACATAAACATCGACAGGTATGAAAAGATCGATCCCTTGTACAACCGAATATGAACGATACATGCCCCCAGTTGATGTACAAGCACCCATAGCAATCACCCATTTCGGGTCAGGCATCTGGTCGTAAATCTTCCTCACAACATGCGACATCTTGTATGTTACAGTTCCAGCGACAATCATTAAATCACTCTGACGAGGAGAAAAACGGAAGGCTTCGGAACCAAATCTTGCACAATCGAAACGAGGGCCAGCAAACGACATCATCTCAATTGCACAACATGATATCCCCATAGGCATGGGCCATAGCGAGTTCTTACGCGCCCAAGCAATAATTTGGTCTAACCTCGTTGTGATGAATGCCTCATTTGTTTTGATTATTCCCATTTTAATGCACCTTTTTTCCATAAGTAAATAAAACCAATAATTAGTATCGCTATGAAGATGAACATTTCAACGAAGCCAAACATTCCCAGTTTTCTGAAATTGACAGCCCATGGATATAAAAAGACGACCTCTATATCGAAAATGATGAAAAGTATTGCAACCATATAATATTTGATGGAGATTCTCTCACGTGCAGATCGTACTGGTTCCATCCCACTTTCGTATACGGATTGTTTAACCTCAGATGGATTTTTTGGCCCAAACCATTCACTCGCTTTAACCATAAAAATACCAAAACCAGCTCCACATAACATGACGATTCCAATCGGAATGTAATCAATAAGCATTTAAATAAGAGAATATTATGAGTTGTTTTTATATTATTTGAAAATTTATAAAAAAATGGTGAGATATGCAAACAACTCCGTCTTTTAGATATTAAATGTTTTTGCTGTATTGAGAATGATGCCACATGCAATTGCCACATTTAACGACTCGGATAATCCAAATTTAGGAATTGTTATAGTTTCATCCGATAATTTTTCAATCTCCTCAGAGACACCGCGCGCTTCGTTCCCAAAAATTATGAGATTTCGATCTTTAAATAAAAATTTGTTTAATAAAATTCCCCCCTCTTGTATAGTGGTGATAACTTTAAAATTTTTTTTATGTAAATCATGAATAAGAGAAACCAGATTCACTTCAGGAATTATTGGTAAGTGAAAAATTCCACCCATCGTACTTCGTATTACTTTTGGATTATATAGCTCAACAGTACCCTCACCGAGCAATACACAGTATACACCGAACCAATCACATGTACGAATGATAGTTCCAACATTTCCAGGATCGGTAACATTATCAAGTGCAATAATAATTGAATGCTTTGAAAGTTTTTCTAAAATTGATTCTAATAAAATGTTTTTCATCCTTACAACAGCTATGATCCCTTGGGATGTGATTGTATCGGACAACTTTCCAAAATCTTTTGGACTTGCTGCAAATACCTCAAACTTCTTTACCGATTTTTTATTCCCTAAAACCTTTATTTGTTTTTCATTCACATCGGAATCCGAACAAAATACAACCGATTCTACATCCCAATCTGAATTTATCGCTTCTTGAACAATATTCATCCCCTCAACTAAAAATCGTCTCTCACTTTGACGATATTTCTTCTGAAGTAGTTTTGAATAATATTTTAAGCGGTTTTTTGAAATTATAGGGTAATTCTTCATGACGTACTGAATATAGAAAATGAGTAGAAAACATACAAGAAAGGATTTATTTAAAAATATAATGCAATATTTTTGTTTCTCTCATTGTATGTAGCTATATTTCAATAAAAGATAAATTTTTAAATTTCTAGGAACTTTAAATTGGTAGCAATCTCTGAAAAACGTTTAGATGAGATCCTGGTGAACATGAGAGGGAAACGTATTGCCGTTGTTGGGGACCTTATGCTTGATCGATATATTTGGGGGAGTGTTAATCGGATATCACCAGAAGCTCCAGTCCCAGTTGTGGATTTGGAACAAGAACAGTCACGCCTTGGTGGAGCAGCAAATGTTGCAAAGAATATAAAATCACTTGGAGGGGAACCTCTATTACTTGGAATTATTGGCAATGATAATAGTGGCAAACAACTTCTAGAAATCGTTAAACAGAGTAACCTCCCAATTCATGGGATCATAACTGATGACACGAGACCGACCACAGTTAAAACTCGAGTAATTGCACACAACCAGCATGTTGTACGTATAGATCGTGAGAACAAATCATATATATCTCATACCATACAGGTAAAAATAATCGAAGTGCTTAAAAACGAAATTTCTGAAATTGACGGGATAATAATTGAAGACTACAACAAAGGTGTAATTGTTAAGGACCTTATTCATAAGCTCATTGATATAGCATTTAAGTACAATAAAACTATAACAGTAGATCCAAAATTCAACAATTTTTTTGAGTACAAGAATGTTACAGTGTTTAAACCAAACCGCAAGGAAACTGAAGAAGTGATGGGAATTAGACTAAAAGAAGAAAAAGACGTAATAAATGCTGGTAAAACATTGCTTGAGAGACTTCAAGCAAAGAACGTTCTGCTAACACGCGGCGAACAAGGCATGTCGCTCTTCGAATCAAATGGTAATATTTCACATGTTCCAACCAAAGCATTAAATGTTGCAGATGTTTCTGGCGCTGGTGATACTGTGATCGCCACTTTAACAATGTCGCTCACAAGCGGAGCATCAATTAAAGAAGCTGCATCTCTCGCTAACTTTGCAGGAGGTGTTGTATGTGGTTATGTCGGCATTGTACCGATTGATCCCAACGAACTTCGACAATCTGTTTTGAATGATAATCATTTGCATGGTATTTAAACGACTTATGGGTGCAGTTGTAAAACTTCAAGAACTAATAAAAATTAGAACATCTCTTAAGGAACAAAATAAAAAGGTTGTGTTTACAAATGGCGTGTTCGATATTATTCATCGCGGTCATGTTGAATACCTTCTTAAAGCAAAAGAACTTGGTGACGTATTAATTATAGGATTAAATAGCGACCATTCAACTCGGATAATAAAAGGCGATAAACGTCCAATAGTAAATGAAAATGATAGAGCATTCGTTTTATCTCATCTTGCCCCGGTAGATTATATCTGCTTGTTTGATGAAGAAACTCCATTGAGATTAATTACAGCGATACTACCAGATATTCTTGTAAAAGGCGCTGATTGGAATATCGAAAATATTGTCGGAAAAAATATCGTTGAGAAGGTTGGTGGAAGAGTAGTGACGATTAATTTTATTCCCGAAAAATCAACAACAAACATAATTGAACGAATACTTGAACGTTATAAATAAGGTCTGTTATTAAGGTGTCTTCTTTCAAGAAAATATTGAAGATTACATTCTATTCATTAATAGGTTTAATCATCATTACAATTTTACTCGCATTCTTTACTCAAACCCAATTTTTCAAAAATAGACTAAGAGTAATCCTTGCTTCTTCAATTTCTACCAATATAAATGGTACTTTACATCTCGGAACAATTGATGGAAATTTCCTCACAGGTTTTACCATTGATTCATTAGCAATTTATGATGATGAGGAAGCCTTTGTCACAACAAGAAAAATAACTTGCAAGTATGATTTACTAACAATATTTGAAAAAAAAATTCGAATAAAATATTTAATATTTGAAAAACCAAGTTTTTATTTCATTCGCCCTATACAAAAAGATTGGAATATTAAAAGATTATTAAAATCAGATACAATCAGCACAAAAAGTACTTTTGATTGGACTTTACAATTTGATGATATTGAATTAAAAAATGCAACAGTTCGATTAATAGATTCTGCCGCACTTGCTGATTCTAACCACTGGAATATGCCAGCATCGTATTTTGAATACCACGACTTTTCCGTAAACGATTTAAATATCAAACTTAGCCTTTTTTTTAAAGAAAAAATTCTAAAAACCCAAATCCAACATCTAAGCTGTTACACTCCGCAATCAAAAATTGAATTAACCCATTTCAAAGGAAACATTTCAATAACCGATAGAGCATTTAAAGCCTCAGATATTATCATTCAAACTAGTAAGTCATACATCGAATTAGATGCTTCTCTTGATGGAATAAATATCTTCGATGGTTTTGAACTAAATAATCTACAAAACGATTCTACTAAACTACAACTCAGAACAAAAAATATTGACTTAAAAGAGCTAAAAAGTTTAATACCTCAGGTTCATTTTCTTGATGGATCTGCAGACATAGATCTGAATGCGACAGGTGAATTCGGAAACCTAACAATAAATAAACTTAGTGTAAAGACCTTTGGTAATCACGTAACTCTATCAGGTTTAATACGCAACCTACATGATCCCAGTAAATTGTTCATCAACGTTCGCACTGATCAAAGCAAAATTATTGCATCTGATATATCAAAATTATTATCAGGATTATCGATTCCGCATTTCACTGATAATGAAAATCTAAAATTATCATTAGAGTTCATTGGCGAACCAACTAATTTTAAAACACAGACCTCTCTAACTGGAATTAACTCATCAATAAACATCGTTGGAGAAATGAATTTGAACGAAGCACCTCCAAAATATAATTTTTCCTTTGCAACAAAAAACTTTAACATTGCAAAATTCTTTAAAGTTGGAAATCTGAACTCAACAATATCGTCATACGGAAATATTTCAGGTAAAGGATTTACTATTGATGAACTAAATTCAACACTTGATTTAAAAATCGACTCATCGACCATTCAAGATTTACCTATAACTCATTCAACAATTTCTCTCAACGGACAACCATATCACCTGGATGCATCATTAAATCTATTTTCACATCAAACAAAAGCAATTATCGATGGTTCAATAGATTTTCCGAAAAAATCTTTACCAGTGTTTGATGGTAAGATCGAACTCAATTCATTTAACCTAGAGAAACTTCTGAAAGACGATAAGTATTTTTGTGACCTCAACCTACAAAGTACATTATCAGGTTCCGGGAATAATTTTGAAAATCTGAGTACAGAAATAAATATTTCTTTACTCCCATCAAAATTCCAGAAACACGATTTAGACGCTGACAATATACATATAACTCTAGAACAAAAAAAACATAAAAGTAAACAATTAAGATTTAAATCCCAGATCGCTGACGGAGAAATCTCGGGAAATTTCGATATCTTAAAATCCACATCATTGATAAAAAATCAGATAACCTCTCTTGTAAATGCTATTATCAAACACGCAACACCAGAATCAACAAGCATTTTAACGAAACCAAAGTTATCGATAGATCTTACTGATTATAAATCTATGAATTTCGATTACACTATAACATTTAAAAATCTCGAACCGATTGCTTTGCTAATCGGAAAAACCCCCTTTGATCTTAAAGCTAACATTAAGGGAAATGTTAAATACGATAAATCAATGACCTTTAACTGCGAAGGAGATATAATTGAATTTTTCTTTGGAACTTCCAAAGGTGGTGTTTTACTAAACAACTCTAAACTTTATTGTTTAATTGACTCCCTGAAATATTATGAACCATTAGAAAATCTTTCTACACGTTTCAAATTATCCGTTGAATCAGGACTGATTAACACAAAAAGTTTGACTAATGTTAATTTAAATGTCGAATATGATCATTTGAAAGGTAAAATTTCTTGTCAAGGAGTCGTTGACACAAATTATAAACTCATTACAAATGGTGAAATTTCTGTTCAGCCCAATACTTATGTATTTGATTTAGATAGTTTAATATTTGCAATTAATAATTCAACATGGCTAAATGACCAGGATGTCCAATTAAGATTGAATCTCGAGGGCTTGAGGATTATGCACGCGGCGTTTAGAAGAATGAACGAACGCGTGGCAATCATGGGAGCCTTGACTCGTCAGGGTGATATTAATCTTTCGACTGAGATTAGAAAATTTGATTTAGCAAGTCTGGGAAACTTATTGAAATCAA
>JBBIRP010000097.1:0-7407 GCA_037441745.1 Ignavibacteriales bacterium | reverse complement strand
GCAGATAAAGTACATGACTTCACAAAAGATCCAATCGAACTTGTCAGAAAAGACAACGTAATAATGGCAAACGGTACTACACTCGGTGCCGATAACGGTATTGCAGTTGCTACGAATCTTGCTATCATGGAAGATAAATCTCTGCAGCACGGACCATTGGAATTCCTATTTACGGTTGATGAAGAGACTGGGTTAACTGGTGCGAACAATCTTCAACCCGGATTTGTCGAAAGTAAAATACTTCTTAATTTAGACTCTGAAGAAGAAGGTGCGATTTATGTTGGCTGTTCTGGTGGAAGAGATACAATTGGTACATGGAAGGTTACATTCGAGAAAGTTCCTGCACCAATGGTTGCAGCTGAAGTTAGTGTTAAAGGTTTAAAAGGTGGTCATTCGGGATTAGAAATTGATAAAGGTCGTGGAAATGCAATTAAAATTGTGAATCGTGTTCTAATGGCATTATCTGATCTCGGAGCAAGAGTGTCTTCTATCAATGGTGGTAATAAAAGGAATGCAATTCCACGTGAATGTTCAGCAGTAATTTTTCTCCCAAAGAAAAATTTAGACGAGGCGAAGAAAGTTGTAGATAACTTGAACGACATCATTAGAGCGGAATTGAAAACTGTTGACCCAGATTTAACAATCAACATAATAGATAAACCTCGCGAGAAGAAAGCAAAAGTAATTAAAAAAGCATTACAAAGGAAATTAGTTGCTGCGATAGCTGGATTACCACATGGCGTAATAAAGATGAGTGCTGATATTCCCGGACTCGTTGAAACTTCTACAAACGTTGCAGTTATTACTACGACCCAAAGAGCAATAACATTAGCTACAAGCCAACGTAGTTCTGTTGCATCAGAGATCGATGAGATTTGTCAGAGCGTGAGAGCAATATTTGAGCTTGGTGATGCAAAGGTTGAACAATCGGATGGTTATCCGGGGTGGAAACCAAATCTTGATTCAGAAATTTTGAAGATAGCAAAGAAAACATACCAGCAGTTATATGGCAAAGAACCGCATGTAAAAGCTATACATGCAGGACTTGAATGCGGCATAATTGGTGAAAAGTATCCAGGCATGGATATGATTTCATTTGGACCAACACTTGAAGCGGTTCACTCACCCGACGAGAAGATTTATATTGATACGGTAGACAAGTTCTGGAATTTCTTACTTGCGATATTGAAGAATGCAAACTAATTAATTACTTCCCGAAGGTTTACAGGAATATTTTCAGTTAACTTTCGGGAAGTTTGTATACTGTTATAAAACCAAGACTCTTAAACTTAATTCCGCTGCCGTGGTCGTTAGATATTACAAAATTTGCTGCACAGCCTATGATGACACGGTTAGTCGCTAGGCAGTCATTCTAGTAGATCCCATCACTGGAAAGAGAGGTAATCCGAAGCCACGGTAATTTTACTTAACTCATAGTTACTGCGGGTTGAAACTTCCGGTAATTATTGTATTCTCGTACACTGATCCCATCAGTGTGATGTTCTTGTTTAGTATGACCTGCTCGAAATAAATACCGCGCCACACCCTCATAGTTTCGTCTGTATTGGTAGCACCGATTGCGGCGTTGATCGACGTGTACATCCCCGTCTGCCGTTGATATTGACGATATAAATTATAGAAAAAGAGCTTCTGCTCATTAACAAAATTGCAGTTATAAAAATAAAAATTTTCATAGTTGTTCCTACTTCTATTGTTAAAAATATATTTTGGTTGATTAGATGAACACTTAAGAGTTCCAATTTTATATATTTCGACAGTTGTAATCGTGAGCTGAAATATTTCAAGTCTGATGAACAATAATTATTATTACCAAACAAGCTAAAGTTCATCAATAAGATTTTAGATCACTGATGAGTAAAATGAGAAGAAATGGGCAAATCAGGAATGAGGTGGTAATAGAGTGACTTGTCTGAAAGTGATGACTACCAACTAACCTATTCTTTAGAGATATTAGGGGTTAATCGGATCGTTTAATATGCAATTTGAAAAAGATAGTAATCTGGTATAATACTATCTTGTAGTGTTTTGTGGGGTGATTGATAGATATTTTTTATTCATCGTCGTGTAGTTCACGAACTTCTCGCCGTCCCAGTACTGTACACCACGGCGCAACTCCTCGTAGTACTGAGCATCGAGTTTCTTGGTAAGCTTGCCTTCAGCCTCCATCTTCTGATGGAAACGGACAAATAAATCCTCGTCGGTAACGCCGGTACAACGCATCGCATCGTCGAAATGAAAATATGGTCCAAGGAGTAATTCTCCAAAATACTCGATAATGTGTACCTCGATGCCTCCGGGAATCAAACGAAGCTCCTGTACATAGTTTCTCTTTTGACGGGCTAGTGTCTGAAGGTCGGTGCGAGGGAAAATAATGTAGAATTTTTCCATTCCAGTGGAAACACCCCGGGGCACATAGTCTGGAGATGTTGGGGCATGTCCTTCAAGAAGCCGAGGATCAATTACCGTCAAATCCGCACGATTAAGTCCGTTGTTCGTTCCTCCCAGTAGGATCTCTTCCACACCATCACCGTCAAGGTCTTTGTGAAGCAAGTGAGTGATGTTGCCCGGGTGCAAGTATTCAGCAAGTGGATCGCCGTTTGCTGGGTTCAAACGGAGGACGATTGTCGGAAAATAAGGTTCCTGGCTACCAGTTACGAACAAGTCTATCTTCTGATCCCTATCGAAGTCTCCCACAATGAACCGAAGCATCTGGAAATCATTCGGAAAACTCTGATTACCAAATGTTGCTTTCTTATCATATCCTCGCTTCCATCGCAATGTTCCGTCCGAATTGAAGCAAACAATGTAACGCTTCCAATCATGCTTGGGTATCCAGGAAAATGTCGCGACGACTTCCGACTTTCCATCGTTGTCAGCATCAACCGTGCTTAAGTAGTTCTCAAGATCACCGGGATTCGCATCCCGTAGTGTTTTTTCCCAATCGTACCCTTGACCAATATGCTTACGCCACAACTCTCTACCCTCCTTGTTGTATACAACCAAGAACTCATCCTTTGCACGTGCATAGGCGGGGTTAGTATCTTTAAATATTGGTCTCACAACAAGAAAAGCCAGTACCATGGCAAAACCAATAACGGAAGTGGCACTTGCGAATCTCACGGGGTGTATTTTTATATACCGAATAATCCGTTGTGCAAGTGGTTTATGATATGGTTCAATAATTTCTACAAATGTTGAGAGAGCATTATCGATTTTTTCCGGCAGTTCTTTTGCCATAGCCGGCAAAGCGAGTCGTTTGCGCGCGAAAAACTTCTCAGCTAACGCCTCGTCTCGTTCTGTGGGTGGTATATCGAGGTTTGTGTTCAAATCTTTATAAAACTCCTTGAGCTTTGCGGAATGTTCACTGCATAAAGAGCAATTCTCAAGATGTGAGTTTATATCTTCCTTTTCCTGTTTACTTAACTCATCAGGGCAGAGGAATAGTTTTTCTAATGTGTTATTTTCTATATGATCATTCATGTTCTAATTTAATTTTTTTCTGTGAGCGAAATAAATCTCGCTTTACAATATTTATTTCAACGTTTCGTCATGGTTCCATAATTATCCTTACCCCGTCTTACGCTCTCTGAGCGTGATCCACCCTCTCCCTGGAGGCAGAGGGGGCTGGGGGAAAGAGTCATAGCTCCTTCATCAACCTTGATGCAAATTCTTCTCTTGCAATTTTCAATAAATATTCCATCTTAGTTCTTAAAGTTTGTTCATATATCTGTTCATCTATTGATATATATTGTCTTAAGTAATCATATAACGATGCATGAGATTCTTCTCCATTGCACCAATCTTTCATAATATCTTCAAAGGCATGGAATATCGCCTCTGATTCTTTTCTATCCAATTTACCTTTTGCAAAATAAGTGAATATTATTTTTTCTTTAAGCGCCATCTCTACTTGTAATAGGATGTTTTTGATCTCGAATTGAGTAAATTCTTCACACGAAAAAACTTGATAACATTCGGTTTCATCGCTATCCGAGGAATATACTCTTTTGAATATCTGAACAACTTCTACAAGCGGTATAGAATTACGGTAATTTTCCTGATTTATCATAATATCGTGTAATACTTCGAGAAGCTCTTGAGAATTGTTTTGATGTTCTATTCGCTTCATAAACTCTTTCTCAAGTTCTTCACGGGGGAATTCTTCGAGATGGTCATTCCTTTTCTCTATTGTTTTTAAAACCAAACCACGATAATCTTTTTCGAGTGTAAACAAAGTTGATCGTTTCAAACATTCGCGTATGTTTCGATAAATTTTTGCGCCATTCGGATCAGATTGTGCATATAATCGAGCAAGCTGTGTGTTTGCAATTCGTGTTAGAAAACTTTTAAATGCTAAAAAAATTTCAACCTCTGTTGTACTCTCTAAATCATCATTTAGCGAATGAATAAAATTTTCAAATTTATAGAATTTATTCTTTTCATCCCTTGCAAAAGCTTCTGCAATACAATCGTACGCAAGATCAGTAATTGTCAATCCCTGATGTAAACATAAATGTATGACAGAGTTCCTGAAATATCCAAGGTATGATTGGATAATAGAACGACTGAGTTGAACAATATCTGTTAACTCACCGTAAGGGACATTCCCTTTGTGGAGACGTAAAAGTAGTTCCTTGAGTTTTTTACAATCGATTTTCACTATTGCTACTGAATTATTAGTGAAATGCTCAAAGAAAAATAAGAAGAATATTGAAGAAAATCAACACTTTGGATATTCCGTAAAATTTATCTATTTTTTAAAAAATCAATTCAAAACAAAATTTTGCAATGCTCATGGATCAACCAATAATTCGCCAACAACCATCCACATTTTATCGTTGGATGGTACTTTTTTTCATTAGTTTAGCGATGTTCGGAAATTATTACATTTACGATAGCATAAGTCCGCTCGCTGATTTATTGAAAGCCCAATTAGGTTTCTCTGATTCTGAAATCGGTTTGCTTAATGGAATTTATAGCTTTCCTAATATCATTATGGTTTTAGTAGGAGGAATAATTATCGATAAGATCGGAACGCGAAGATCAGTATTTATCTTTACAATCTTAATACTACTCGGTGCATTAGTGACTGCGGTGAAGGGTGATATCGTCTTAATGGCTGCTGGAAGGTTAATCTTTGGTCTCGGGGCTGAATCGATGATTGTAGCTATCACAACTATCATAGCAAGATGGTTCAAAGGTAAACAACTTTCGTTCGCATTTGGTTTGAATCTTACGATTGCACGTTTAGGTTCTTTCATGGCATTGAATGCACCATCTTGGGGTAAAAGTTTGTACTATTACTGGCAATCGCCACTCTGGGTGACGGTCGGTGCGGGAGTTTTTGCTGTAATCTGCATAATTATTTATTACATAATGGATGCCTATGCAGATAAAAAATTTGCTATGGAGAAAGAAGGAAATCAGGATAAAGTAGTATTGAAGGAAGTTTTTAATTTTGGAGTTTCATTTTGGTACATAACAGCGCTTTGTGTTACATTTTATTCAGCGATGTTTCCGTTCCAAACATTCGCTATAAAATTTTTCCAAGAAGCACATGGTACAACTCGAGAAGTTGGTGGTAATCTTTCGAGCATGTTGACACTTGCAGCTATGATTTTTACACCACTGTTTGGATTATTGGCGGATAAAATCGGAAAGCGTTCTCTGTTGATGATGTTTGGTTCGTTATTGATTGTTCCCGTTTATCTTGTCATGGCATACAAAATTGACCTTGCAACACCGTTAGGAATTTCTGGTAACTTTGTATTGAATTTAGATTTTTTTGATGTTCACTCAAACATACCTGCTTACTTGATGATTCCAATGTCGATGATGGGAATTGCATTTTCGTTAGTACCGGCAGTAATGTGGCCCTCTGTGGCATACATCGTTGATCCAAAAAAACTTGGGACCGCATACGGATTAATGACAATGATTCAAAACGTTGGATTGTTCGGTTTCAATTTACTAATTGGATGGGCTAATGATTTTTCCGGAGCAAGTGCCGCAAACCCTGAGGGATACACACTCGGAATGTGGATATTTACTTCATTGGGATTTTTCGGTCTGTTATTTGCGTTCTTATTGAGACGCAGGGAAATTGGGTCACGTGGACATGGTTTAGAAAATGCAAGTGGTTCGGTGAAATGATTTCGCGTGAAAAGTATAAGATCTCGTTATGAAAAGCCGATACTGGAAGGAATTAAATCTTATGCGGAATGAATTAGACTCGGCTTCCCTCATCGCTGTTCGCGATTGCATGGGAACAAAACCAAATGAAAAAGTTCTCATAGTTACCGATGAACCGCTAAGGAACATTGGTTATTCACTTTGGCGTGCTGCTAAAGAATTAGGAGCTGATGTTATTCTAATTGAAATGTTGCCGCGCAAAACAAATGGTGAAGAACCCCCTTCAGAAGTTGCCGAATTGATGAAGATGGCAGATGTAGTTTTATGTCCAACATCTAAATCACTAACACACACAGAGGCAAGACGAAATGCAAGTGCTGCGGGCTCACGCATTGCAACACTTCCTGGAGTAGATGAAGAGATTATGATACGCTGTATGAATGCAGACTACAACAAAATTGCTGAGCGGACTTTCAAGATCTGTGAAATGATGGAGAAGACAAAAACGATTCGTGTAACAACATCGTTAGGCACGAATATAACTCTGCCGATAAAAGGACGAAAAGCACATGCGAGTTCGGGACTATTTAGAGAAAAAGGATTATGGGGAAATCTCCCTACAGGTGAATCTTATATAGCCCCACTCGAAAGTTTATCAGATGGAGTTGTTGTATTTGATGGCTCTATGGCGAGTGTTGGTATGATAAGAGAACCAATCAGCATCGTTGTGAAGGATGGTTATGCGAACGAAATAACGGGCGGTGACGAAGCAAAACGTTTGCGAGAATTATTAGAGCCACATGGTAAAGATGCTTATAATGTAGCTGAGTTTGGCATTGGAACAAACGATAAGGCGATTCTAACAGGGAAAATAATAGAAGACGAAAAAGTAATGGGAACAATTCATATTGCTCTTGGTGATAACAAATCTATGGGCGGTTCTGTTCGAGTCGCAAGTCATCTGGACGGTTTGATTAAAACTCCAAATGTATGTTTCGACAATAATTTAATTATGAAAGACGGAAAGTTTGTTGTTGAGGTATGATTGAAATTAATAGCATATGGACGTCGCGATAAATATTTTACACTTGAGCGAGCAAATAAAATGAAACAAGGGGTTTCGGTATAAAATGCCCCCTATGATAACGGATTTTACCTGCAGGAATTAGACTGATTGGCTTATATTCTTGACCAAGATAGTAAAAGATGCTCTTTTATAAAAGATTTCGATTAAAAATAATCGAATGCTTTAAT
>JBBIRP010000096.1:0-7509 GCA_037441745.1 Ignavibacteriales bacterium | reverse complement strand
GATAAACCTGCTGGTCGAGGTTTAAAAATACGATTTTCTCCGGTAAAAGAGTTTTCATTAAAACACAGTTTGTCTGTTCTACAACCTCAACGATTGAACGATCAAGATTTTATCTCAAAGTTAAGAAATTTGAATCCAGAAATTTTTGTAATTGTGGCATTCAAAATACTGCCACCCGAAGTTTTTACAATTCCAAAATTTGGCTCATTCAATCTTCATGCTTCACTATTGCCCAAATATCGTGGTGCTGCACCAATTAATTGGGCTATAATGAAGAATGAAAGGGAAACGGGTGTTACCACGTTTTTCTTGGAAGAGACAGTTGATACTGGGGATATAATTTTACAAGCGCGCACACCTATTGGACGTGATGAAACTGCTGGCGAACTTCATGATCGACTTTCGGAAATTGGGGCTGAGATTGTTCTACATTCAGTACGACTGATTGAGTCCGGGAAGGTGATGAAACAACAACAAGATCCAACATTGGTATCGCTTGCTCCGAAAATATTCAAAGAACAATGCAGAATAAGTTGGCATTCAAATTCTCAAGATATCCATAATTTTATCAGGGGATTATCTCCTAAACCAACAGCTTATACGTTTCATAAAAAAACAATGTTAAAAATATATCGTTCATCTTTAGTCAATGATATGCATGGTAAATCACCTGGAGAAATTATTGAGGTAGATCGAAGATTAATAGTAAGCACACAGGATGGAGCTATTGAACTTAAAGAAATTCAGCAAGAAGGTAAAAGGAAATTATCGGCAGAAGATTTTCTCCGTGGCTATCCTTTGAAAGTTGGAGATAAGCTAACTTGAAAACTAATCAACATAGTAAAGGTTTACTTCGGGAAATATCTTTGATAATTGGATTGTCTATCATCCTTGCATTTGCGTACAATTATTATTCAGGTAAGGGAATTCCAATTATTCGGAAAAAAGTTCAAAAAGTTGTTGTTGAAGATTCATTATTATTTAAAAATTCATCGATGCTCGATTCTGTGCATGAAAATACCATACAAGATATCAAGGTTATTGCTCCACTTCATGAGCGTGCATTACGAAACCCCGATTCAATGGCAAATTTGTATAGTGATAAAAAAAATCCGGTTTACAAAATCATTACAATGTCTCAGTTCACTCGGTTGATATCGGAAAAGAAAGGTATAATTTTCGATGCTCGCAGTAATGAAGAATATGTAAAAGGTCATGTAAGAGGAGCACACAATATTCCTGCACTCGAGGCTATAGATCATTTCGAAGAATTGCTACCACTTCCACGGGATACACTTATTTTAATTTATTGTAATGGTCCTGAATGTCATCTGGGCCATATGCTCGCTGATTTCCTGGTCACACTTGATTTTAAAAATATGTATATCTTTGATGGCGGATGGGAAGAATGGGTAAATTCAAAGATGCCAATTGATACAACTATCGTGAAAGATTAGAAGTGTGCTAACGATTTTATCAAATAAGTATGTTCAACTTACCGCCCGATTTGTTATCGGTTTTGTTTTTGTTTTTGCAAGTGTGGAGAAAATTGTTTTACCAGAAGTTTTTGCACAAAATGTCGAAGCATATAAATTAATCCCATTTTCACTCGTCAATATTTTTGCACTTGTGCTTCCCTGGATCGAATTAATCACCGGTTTATTTATTATCAGAGGTGTGTTTATTCGAGCAAGCGCATTATTGATTACTTCGTTATTGATTATTTTTATTTTATCCATGTCTTTCGCATTACTTCAAGATTTAAAGATCGACTGCGGATGTTTTGGCTCAGCACATGGGACACTAATCAGTTGGAAGCGTGTTTATGAAGATATCTTTTTATTGATCTTAAGCATATACATTTTCTTTTATGATAAGTTAAGTCGGTCGAAAAGAAATTCAGATGAAGCAAAACTTAGCAATTGATAAATCATTGCAATCTCCACAAAAATATTATATATTTATCAATCCAATGTTGAGCATATGATTAAGGACGTATCGAAAAACGATATTTATGCATAAAATCGTAACAATAGCAAATCAAAAAGGAGGAGTTGGCAAAACTACAACGGCAATTAATCTCGCAGCAGCCGTTGCTGTTGCAGAATATCATACACTACTTATTGATATTGATCCTCAAGCAAATTCAACTAGCGGACTTGGTATTGACGTTAGGTCGATGGAACGAAATGTATATGAAGTGCTTATTGATAACCTTGACCCAAGGGAGGTAATAGTAAAAACGGAAATGCCTTTCCTTTCTCTTCTTCCTTCAAATATCAATCTTGTTGGAGCAGAAATCGAACTCGTAGATTTTGAGAATCGTGAGACGATTCTTAAAAATATTGTGGAGAATATTCGAAATGAATATGAATTCATTTTCATTGATTGTCCTCCATCTCTTGGACTTTTGACCTTAAATGGTTTGGTCGCTGCAGATTCCGTAATCATTCCTGTTCAATGTGAATATTATGCTTTAGAAGGCTTGGGCCAACTTTTAAACACAATTAATATCGTTCAGCAGAATCTAAACCATAAATTAGAGATCGAAGGAGTTCTCCTCACTATGTATGATAGCCGTTTAAGACTTTCGAATCAAATCGTAGATGAAGTGAAGAAATTTTTTGGGGATAAAGTTTTTTCAACAGTAATTTCGAGGAATGTCAGGCTCAGTGAAGCACCCAGTCATGGTAAGCCAATACTTTTGTATGAGGCAATATCATCAGGTGCAAGGAATTACATGGAATTAGCAAAAGAGTTTCTTAGGCGTCAGCAATCGGTTATTTCACAAACATCAGTAGGGTAGGAGCGATGTCTAAGAATAAAGGTGGTCTTGGTAAAGGATTATCGGCGTTGATACGTCCTGCTCCATCAGCACACATTGTGGCAGGAATGGTTGAAACAGAAACAAAGCCTGACTCATCGAGACCGTTATCCCACATTGAAATATCAAAAATCCGTTCTAATCCGTACCAACCTCGCGCCGATTTTGATACGCAAGCACTCGACGAGTTGAAAGAATCAATAAAGCAGAAGGGAATAATACAAGCTGTTACCGTACGTCAAGCGAAGGATGGTTTTTATGAGTTAATTTCTGGTGAGAGAAGAATTCGAGCTGCAATGGAATTGGGACTGAAAACTGTCCCCGCATACATCATTGAAGTGAAAACAGATGAAGAAATGCTGGAGCTTGCGTTGATTGAAAATCTTCAACGTGAACATTTGAATCCTATCGAAATTGCGATATCATATCAAAGATTAATGAACGACGTCGGTCTGACGGCAGAAGAAATCGCCAGGAAAGTTAGTAAAGATCGTTCGACTGTTGTTAACTTCTTGAGATTATTGAAACTTCCTACTGTTATACAGGATGCTTTACGAAGAGGGAAGATAACAATCGGACATGCCAGAGCTCTAATTTCTGTGCCAGATGAAAAAATTCAACAAAAGATATTTGAACGTATTTTAAAAAGAGATTTGAATGTTCGTCAGGTGGAAAAAATTGTCCGGAATGTTGGTAAAGTAGTTGGGAAAAAATCGGTACGCATTCCTCGAACTCCCGGTGCTGTAGAACAAAGCATAGCTGAGAGAATTCAACAAATACTTGCAACAAAGGTCAGAGTCGAAGTTAAAGAAGGTGGTAGGGGAGAAATAATAATTGAATTCTACAATGATGAAGATTTGGGTAGATTGTTCGAGTTATTATCAACTATTGAAACTTAGGAATATATTCTATGTCAAAATCAATTATTCTCACTAAAGAAGCCCCAGCCCCCATCGGTCCGTATAATCAAGCCATCCTTGCAAAAGGGACTTTTTTATTCATTGCCGGTCAGATACCAATTGATCCGCAGAGTGGACAAGTTGTCCAAGGTGATATAAAAACACAAACAAAATTGGTTCTAAAAAATATTCAGGCAATTTTACAGAAAGCAGGATGTTCAACTCAGGATATTGTTAAAACTACAGTATTTTTAAAAGACATAAGCGAGTTTGCAGGAATGAATGAAGTATATGCTGAATTTTTTAAAAAAGAACCACCAGCTCGCTCTACAATTGAGGTTGCTCGCCTTCCACGCGATGTTAAGGTCGAAATTGAAGCGATCGCAATCTTAAATGAATAATAATTGATTATTCTACCTAATGCAGGTGAGATAATTGAGAGATCTATGTTTAAAAGTATTTTGTCTTTTACTTGTAATAATTCAATTTGGCAAAAGTCAAATTAATTCTGTCTCAATTGTACCAGATACGGTCGGCGGTTTCGCAGATTTTAAAAATGACTCAGTGATTATTCAACATTCAATAAAAAGCGAATCGTCAGAATTCCGTCCAACGAAATCACCAATGTTAGCATTAGGTTTATCTACCGTTTTACCCGGTACCGGTCAAATCTATACGGAAGATTATTTCAAAACGGTTTTAATTTGGGGAGTTGGCACTTATTGGATTTACGAATGGATACAGTTGAATAAAAAATATCAGGATTTTCGTTCGCGATATATACAAACATCGAATGAACAGTATCTTCGGTTGAGAGATTTTTATCGTGATGAGAGAGATAAATTTGCTTGGTTCCTCGGAGCACTTTACGTTTTAAATCTTATTGATGCTTATGCGGGAGCGCATCTCTACGATTTTGATGTTAGTCCCGAGCTATCACTTGATGGCAGGATAGTTCCAAAAGCAACTGTCATGTTTAAAGTTAAACTATATTGAAGATAATTATATTTTTTCAGCTTCGAATAAAATGGGGTATATCAAATGGTATTTCTAAAGATAGTTCAACAAAACCCGAATAAATTCCATCCTTGTACCAAGGAGTTTGGTAAATAAGTTTTTTAACACCATTTTTTTCGATTGTGTAAACATTTTTCTTTCTTGTATTAAAAAGTTCTTTGAGTTTTGATCTCGATGGCTCTGGATGACAGTCAATCAGATTTGTTCCAATTAATCCCTCTCCACCATCCTTTTCGAATGATATAATCGCCTTTTTATTCATTTGGATGATGATACCATTTGCATCACAAACAGTAATAGCTGCTGGAAATTCATCTATCCATTTATGTTCTTGCATAATATTATTTCATTCTTTAAAGAATTTTGAATAAAAAAGTGAACTACCTAACATCAATGAACCACCCATTGAAATGTACAACACTGCAAGATAAAGTTTTGGCAAGTATGAATTCCGTAGAAGCACACCTAACGTAACCATGATTGCAATCATTATGTAACCCTTCCACGCTGTGAAAGCAAAAATGCAAACACTTTGAGGAAGTGTGTCAATACGTTCGATGTTTCTCTTGACAACTTTTATAAATCCAGAAAAATAGAAAATTAATGTTAGAATTAACCCTGCTATGAAGTTCAAGATTATTTGGGAGGTTTCCAATTCTGCAAGCCATATATAAGCACGCACCGAAAGAAGAATACTCACAAGAATCCAGATCGTACCTGCAATGAAGAAAAGCCACTTCCGTGGAACCGCTGGTTTTGTCATTTCAATTATACTGAACAGTAAATCTTACACAATATATTTCCTAAGCGTTCGTTTCAGTCGATGGATTTTTTCCCGTACATCGTGAAGTTTTACTGAATCGTGATTCTGCAAAGCAATTGCTCGCTCTTTCTTTAAAACCCGAATCTCCATTTTGATTTTTGTCTTGTCTATGCCCTTAACTTCGTGATGAACATGTGCTTCGATACCGAGGGCAGTGCAAAGTGCGGGGATTAACTTCTCTTTGTGCATTGTACTGTGCCCCTTTAGCGCATCGTGCTCAATGCCGTCAGCAATCTTACGAAGTTCTGTAACAGTCATTTTACTAAGTTGTTCATAAGTGTATGTCATTTTATTTAATCCTTCAACATTCTTAAAACGAAGCTGATGTTTTTGTGAAAATATATGAACAATAAATTATTGATGCAAGTATTATTAAATGGGATCCATTTTTGTATTTACCTATTGAATTAGAGAGAAGTTTTAAGAGAAAACATGTATGGTTAATCAAGCAAGGCTCCTGACTTAGAGTGTAGTGACGTTGTTATCGTTACCGTATAATTCGTATTAGCCGTAAAATTTTGGGTTGGATCAAAAGTAAAATAAGAACCGTAGAAATTATACCTTCCATTTATCACTGGAGAATCTAATCAAATCCAAACAACTCTCGGTACTGTATGTGGATCTGTCGGATCGTCACCACTCGGATCAATTGGTCCCTGTGGTTCCCGCGGACCTTCTGTACATACAGTTAAATAAAAAATTATACTTATGCAGAAGAGATGAGTCTTGTTGTTTTCATAAAAAGCCCTCCTTTTCGGTCAATCTAAAGTTAATCGTTAATTAACCCTTAAATATATTCATAGATATTATAGAATCAAGTAAAAAGATATCGCTGGTGTAGGAGTGATCAGATTAATGATATAATCCCATCGTAGTAAAAGGTCAATTGATTGAACTTCGAAATCAATGACTTAAAAGAACTAATTTACCAGTTCGATCTGTCTTCACCCAATATCCTTTACCAGGAAATATTGTATCTTGTGTATAATAACTTCCATCAAATCCAAAAAATGAAGATGTAATATTTTGATCAGGTATTTGGATAACTGAACTTATAGGAATGGGTATAGATATCGAGCCAATCATATTCCAACCTTCATTAACGTCAATTGTATCCTGGTATAGTGAATCACCCAATAAATATGTGTCGAAGGGAGAATTAAATTTAATCCAGAAACCGAAACCATTCCAAAGTGAATCGGTAATGTGGTATTGATTGGCTTCATAGCAAAAAGCGGGTGAATTATTATGAGGAAAGATTGAGGACTTAAGTGGATCGCTAACTTTGATTGGAAGCGATAGTAAATTCCATCCTCTTTGAAGATTTAATTTATACAATTTTGATGATGAAACAATTGTATATGCATCAATTAATGCTCCGGTTTTTGAGTAAAATTTAAAATTAATGCTGTCTGAATTTGCTGTTACAAGTTGAGCTCCATAATTCGAATCATATCGGATGATGCTTCCTGAAATTGGAGTTCCAAAAGTGTATAGATTCTTTCCACCGGCACCATTTACAAAGTAGACGAGACTATCTACAATGAGGCGTTCGTAATTATGTTCGTGGCCAGAAAGTACAGCATGTGCCCCCCATTGTCTAAATGGCCATCGCATACCTGGTGTGGATCCGTGTATTGATCCTGACGAATATGGTGGATGGTGAAAATAAACAATTTTCCAGTGAGAAGTTGAGGAAGAAAGCTTATTCCTTAACCAGTTCGCTTGTGTTGAACTACTTGATGTTCCATCTGGTTCATGTGGATCGCTATCGATTACAAAAAAATGTACAGGTCCTCTTATAAAATCATAGTATCTTTCATTGTTCGGTAATGTGAAGTAATTCAAGTATGGAATTGCTCCCGGTGTATTCCAGTCATGATTCCCTAGAGCTGGGAAGAAACGATTGATTGTATCACCAGCGCCATAAGTACCTTTGTACGGAG
>JBBIRP010000095.1:7321-7562 GCA_037441745.1 Ignavibacteriales bacterium | reverse complement strand
AGACATAAATGATGTAACTGATACTAAACCCGATTCGCAGAACGAAGAGCAACCGGGTAAAAAGTCCTACATGAGCATTGTTAAAGTTAGAAGAATGGGTACATTTCAATTTCCGGTCGAAATTGAAATGATATTCGAGAATGGTGAAAAAATCAGTGAAAAATGGAACGGTGAGGACTACTGGGTTAAATTTCAGTACATTAAACCAACAAGACTCGTCAGTGCTACCGTCGATCCGGAT
>JBBIRP010000095.1:0-7311 GCA_037441745.1 Ignavibacteriales bacterium | reverse complement strand
CACTCGATGTCAATTACTCAAATAACAGTAAAACAATTAAGAAACAAACATTGGGTTTACTTAAACTTTCATCCCGTTTTCTCTTCTGGGTTCAATTCATTATTGACATGCCAGAGTTTTTAAATCTATTGACCATTTTCCCAAATATCTTCTGACTTAAAGGGAAAGAATATGACCTTAAAAAGTTTAAAATCTGGATTATTACTCGTTCGACAAAATAAACGAATGGTATCACTTTATTATATTGCTAATCTCATATTTAGCATTTTCATCGTTGCTCCAGTATATTTCCTTCTAAATTATACAGCTGGAAATACAGTGGCGATGGAAAAGATGGCGGGCAGATTTGATATGGATTTCTTTTTCGAACTATTAATAAAACAATCTACGACCGTCTCTTCATTGAATAGTCTATTAATAATCGTACCTTTAGTGTACTGGCTGTTTGGGTTATTTCTTTCAGGAGGTGCATATACAATCTTTATATCCGATTTAAAATATTCCCCTTTAACATTTTGGGCGGGATGTGCAAAATATTTCGGCAGGCTTTTTCGATTGTTTCTTTGGAGTATTCCCGTATTTGTAATCCTTTATTGCATACAATTTATAGAGCTCGGCATAGAACGATTGATATACGGTAAAGATCCCTATGAAAACATTATTTGGTGGGGTGCTTGGATCAGGTTAGGAATTGGATATATTAGCATCCTTATATACTATATCGTCATCGACTATGCTCGAATCGACGCCATCATATACGATAAGAATAAAATGCGAAGTTCATTATGGAGTGGTGTAAAATTTTCTTTTCAAAATTTCTTCCAGACTTTCAGTTTGACATTTATTATTTTTTTAATTGGTATTGCTGTTCTTATAATTTATAACCTAATCGCAGACGTTTTACACGCACCCAATGCTTTAATAATTATTTTACTATTCATTGTTCAGCAAATCTATATATTTATTCGCATGTTCTTGAAACTAACATTGTATTCTAGCCAAGGTAAACTTTACAAAAATATCATGATACGTTACGGAATAAATTATAATGAAAATGAAGTTTGACTTTTCGATATAAAGTCTATAAATTCATACAACATGTTCAACCTAATAGGATAAATTATATGACTGCAAAAGAAATATTAGATGCAAAAGGAAGAAAAGTTATAAGCATCAAAGAGCACGCAACTGTGTACGAAGTAGTCGTAGCACTAGTAACCAATAAAATCGGTTTGCTGGTAGTCAATGACAATAAAGACGAAATTATAGGTGTGCTATCAGAACGTGACATAGTCCAAAAATGTATTCTTCCCAAAAAAGATCCAATGAAATTAAAAGCAAACGAAATCATGACACCTAAAGAGAAAATCATAGCAGCAGCAGAATCCGATGATGTTCAGGTTCTTATGAACACAATGACACAGAAAAAAATCAGGCACCTACCAATATTCAAAGGCAAAGAACTGTCCGGGATAATATCTATCGGAGATATTATAAAAAATCTACTTGAACAAAAAGATTATGAGATCAGAACACTTATCGATTACATTTCTGGTAAGTATCCCGCATAAGCATAATTTGAAATCCACATAAATTTTTCGTAATCTTTAATAACATTTTTTTAGAATATTCAATTTTATTTTATTGAGGTAATTCATTATGAGACGGACTATCCTTTTTTCAATTTTATTTTTAATCAACACAATTCTAACAATTTGCCAAGGTCAGATTGACCTCCTAAATTCAAAAGTACGCGATATCTTAATAGAAGAATTAGATGGGGAACGTACAAAAGAATACGTCGTACAAATTTCAAAACATCATAGAGTTCAGGCATCTCCTGGATATCGCGAAGCAGCTAATTACGTTTTAGAACAATTACGGAGTTTTGGTTTCTCCGAGAAGGATGCTTATATCGAATCATTCAAATCCGATGGCATTGTACAATATCAAACTTGGCAATCACCATCGGGTTGGGATATCGAAGATGCTGTGCTGAAAATAGTCGCACCCGCAGAAGAAGAGCTTGTTTCTTTCAAAAAAATTCCAATGAGCTTGATGACCTATTCTAATCCGGGTGATGTAACTGCAGAAGTCGTTTGGGTTGGTTCGGGTACAAATGATAGTGATTACATCGGGAAAAAAGTTAAGGGAAAATTCGTTTTAGCAACAGGATATGGTGGAGACGTACACAGACTTGCTGTGTTAAAATATGAAGCAAAAGCAGTAGTATGTTTTATCGATGAAGAACGTGCAAAGGAAAATCCAGACCTGATTCATTATACTGGATTATGGCCCAGAACGGAAGAGCTGAAAAAAACTACTTTTGGTTTCAATATTTCCTATGCGCAAGGACAAAAAATCAAAAATTTACTCGACGCAGGACAAAAAGTTATTCTACACGGCTCTGTAAAGGGTAAGGGTTTACATTCATACTTCATGGATGTTGTTGTAGCACATATACAGGGAAAAGAATTTCCAGATCAAGAGTTATTGTTCAGTGCCCATCTAGACCATCCAAAAGAATGCGCCAATGATAATGCAAGTGGTTCAGCGGCGATTCTTGATATTGCAAGAACATTAAAGAATCTAATCGATAATAAAAAACTACCTCAACCAAAGCGTTCATTTAGATTTCTTTGGGTACCAGAATGGTATGGTACAATGGCATATATTGATGCTCATCCCGAATTTAGTGGACCGGCTGAAGGTGGAAAAATTTTGGCAAACATAAACTTAGACATGGTCGGAGAAAATCTCGAACTCCTCCATTCAAAAATGTATATAACACAAACCCCGTTATCAGTACCCTCATGTTTAAATGATGTAATTGCAAACATGGCATCGATGGTAGATAAAATGAATATAACTACACCGAACGGCAGTCGTTCACAGTTCAATTACCGCGTTGTACCTTACTCAGGTGGAAGCGATCACATGATGTTTCTTGATAGAAAGATTCCATCCGTAATGATTTCTCACTTGGATTATACTCACCATACAACGTATGATTCGCCCGATAAAGTTGATCCAGTTGAACTTGAACGCTCCGAAATGATCGCTGCATCATCATTGTGGTACCTTGCTAATCTGACAGAAGACCAGGGAGTTGACCTGACTGAATTATTAAAATCAAACGCATATCAACGTTTCGGTGAAATAGTACGAATTACAAAAAATCATATACGGAGTGCAACTATTAAATCCGTACCTATAGCTTGGGCAGAAGCAGATAACATGCTCAATCATACTTTTTTTAGAGAGATTGAAGCATCGAACTCAATCCTTAATTTCAATTCAGAACCCGCTGTTCAGGAAATTGTAAACCAAATAAAACAACATTATGGAAAGCGGTTCGAACATATCTTTGGATTTACCAGAAAATATACAGAAGAGAAGGGTTACTCTGCTGACTTTCCTCCACCAATTAGCTCAAGAGACGATGAGAGAATACCAATTAGAACAACCAGAGGTCCAGTAGATTTCCGTTTACCTGAGAGTAAATTACCCCCCGAAGAAGCAGCTTGGTATAAATCAAAAGATTTTCCAATGAACGAAACAATGCGATTTGAATTTATTAACATGATTGATGGCAAGAGAAAGCTTTGGGAAATTCGAAATATCTTTTTAGCAGAATATCCAGGAATATCAGAAGAAGTCACAAAGCGATTCATTAACGATCTCGTGAAGGTTGGTCTTGTAAGTTGGCAGACGACAAAGAAAAAATAAAATATTCAAGGTAACAGTAAAAGCCTTAATGTTGAATAATACTAATTTGATGTTGAAATGGTTTTGAAAGTTGCTTATAAGTAACAGTTCTAATAGTGAAAAAATATACAATTAAAAAGCCAGAAGATAAATTACACGTTGTTCATCCGCAACACTTACAAATTGATTATAAGAATGATTTGAACCCAGCACAATACGAAGCTGTAACCTCGATAGATGGACCACATCTTGTAATAGCTGGAGCCGGAACGGGTAAAACTCGTACCATAGTTTACAGAGTTGCTTATTTAGTTGAGTTGGGTGTAAGACCCGAACATATACTCTTATTAACATTTACACGCAAAGCTGCGCAAGAAATGCTACGTAGAGCTGCAATACTTCTCGATTATAGATGTGAAAAAGTTTCAGGGGGTACATTTCATTCCTTCGCAAATTTAATACTACGTAAATATTCAAATCTTATTGGATTCGATAGAAGTTATACGATTCTCGATCAGGGTGACGCAGAAGATGTTATGAATTTGATTCGCACAAGATTAAAACTCGACACACGAGAAAGAAGATTCCCTCGGAAAGAAACACTATACGATATTTATAGCAGATCAATCAATACGATTGCTCCAATTACATCCATTCTCGAAAAAGATTATCCTCACTACCTCGAAGATGAAACTGATATTAAAAAATTATTTGGACTGTATGAAGAATACAAAATATCTCATAACACAATGGATTATGATGATCTTTTACTTAACTTCAACAAACTTCTAAAAAATCATGATGCAGTACGAGCAGAAATCTCAATCCGTTATAAATATATTATGGTAGATGAATATCAGGATACCAACAGACTACAAGGAGAGATGATAAAATTACTTGCATACAAACATCATAACATAATGGTAGTCGGAGACGATTCGCAGGCAATTTATGCATTCAGGGGTGCTACGATTCGGAACATTTTGGAATTTCCAGAAGAGTTTACGAATTGTAAGATAATCAAGTTAGAAGAGAATTACCGTAGCACACAAGCAATCTTAGATGTGGCAAACGAAATATTGAAACGAGCAATAGATTAAATGAGTATAGTACAATCAATCCGGGATGAGGTCATTTCTAGTCTATTTTATCTTCTATTGGAAATGCTTATATTTCAATAAAACAATAACAAAAAGGATTTAAATTAATGATAAACTTAAGGAGAATAAAAATGAAAATGATCCCATCGTTAATGATTTTATTTCTAACCCTTTATCTTGTTTCCGAATCTTTTGCAGACAAGCGATCGTATGTGTGGACTTATGAGTATAAAACTGTTGAGAGAGGTAAAGCTGAAGTTGAAAGTTATTTTACACTCTCCACACCAAACATAAGACAGTTAGAAGGCACTATGAGTTCTGAACACCAAATTGAGTTAGAAGTGGGGATGACAGAGCGTTTTGATTTCTCAATATATCAGGTCTTTAATCAAAACCCAAACGAAGGACTTAAATATAAAGGTTTCAAACTTAGATCAAGGTATAAAATTGGCGAAAAAGGAAGTTACATTCTTGATCCTTTAATATATCTCGAGTATAAGGGTAAGACTGATTTTTCAGAACACGGAATTGAATGTAAATTGATTCTGGCTAAAGATGTTGGGAGGTTCAATATCTCAGTAAACCCTATTTTTGAATTTGAACGAGAAAACGAATGGATATTTGAACCAGAGTATGCGATCGGCACAAGCTACGAAATAAGTAAGTTGTTACGGTTAGGACTTGAAGCAAAGTGAAGTGAATATGGGAATTATTTAGGTCCAGTAATATCTCACGGGAGGGAAGATCTGTGGGTTACCTTGGGTTCTTCTTTTAAATTAGGTAAAGTGGAAGAAGGCAAACCAGAATTTCAGATAAGAATGCTTTTAGGAGTTGGTTTTTAATTAGAACAAAAATAAAAGGAATACTCGTTACCTAACCACGGATGAAAGGCTTTGCTACAGTTCACCAAAATTATCTTCGACAACTTTTTTTATCCGTAGAACTACGAAAAACTAAAATTTAAATGGACAACAGATGTCTTTTTCGTCTCACATACAATGAGATTACTGTTGCTGCAACATGATGACGACAACTTGTTACTCTGTCAGTCGATTGCATGCCTATGGATACTGCCCATTGTGCAAGAAGATTAGCGATCTATCCAACCTGATGCTGTTACATCGCTACGATGATTGTATTGCATACAATCAACCCAAGGTGTATAGTAAACGTTTCTAACTGACCCTTTAAAGAGAGGTTAGTTACTCGCGTAAAATATGCTGCCTAAGGTTGTTGCTGACGTTGGAATGTGATTCTATTTAGTTAGTACAGAATACCGTAAACACTTCGGCTGTACCTTCCATACTTGATGACTCGTTTCGTTTTTTTAATAAAGTTGAAATCAAAATGAAAAAGGCATATATTAAATGGTAAATGAAAAATATATCATTTCAGATTCTATTATTTATTTTTTTATTGTCCCTTCTCGGTTGTCCACCTCGAAAAGTGGTCATAAAAGAAGAACTTCCACCTCCTACAAGAGTTGAGAAAATATCTACTCCATCCATAGTAATAAAGTTTGCGACGATCAATATGTCCATTTACAATAAAAAGATCGATTCGAATGAGATCCTAAAATTTTCTCGTCAACTCAAACAAGACTCGATAGACATCCTTACGATGCAGGGTATCACTCGTTACCCTGAAATAAAAACAAGGTTAGATATTATTGAGGAGCTTTCAAAATTAACAGGTATGCAAAATTCGTTCGGTGAATCTATCAACATCTTGGGGAAACAAAATGGACATGCTGTGTTTAGTACATATCCAATACGCTCATCAGAGAATCTTCAGTTTGAGAATCTTAAATCAACAGGATTTGAATCTGCTATACAAGCATTTGTAGATTGCGGTGTTAAAGAAGTCGGAATAGTAAGCACTCAAATCTCTAAAAAAGCAACGGCAGGAGATATTGAAGATATTCACACATCGCTGAAGAAATTATTTCATGATTATTCAACAAAGCCCATCATCATAAGCGGTAACATGAACACCGCTGAGGATACTTTATACAATATTATCTCAGATGAAAAACATTATTCCCCAACAGTTTGGTTCACAAAAAACAATTCTTTAAAATTAATTAGTCAAGAAACGGTACAGACAATTTTCGGGAAAATGAAAATTATAAATTTTGGTATATATATAGAAAACCAAAGATGAGTATCCGACATAAATTCAAAAAATCATTATACTCGAACAAGGGAGAAGGGAACCGCCCACAATTAATTATCGCCGACAACGAAAATTTACAATCGAAATTTGTCGTGCAGAAAGTTCTAGAACTTCGAGAACAAGGTGTCCCTTTACAAGAGATTGCAGTATTATTCCGTTCATCTTTTCTCTCTTTCGATCTCGAAATTGAGTTAACAAAAGCAAATATTCCTTTCATGAAATTTGGTGGTTTTAAATTTATCGAGACTGCACATATTAAGGACATGATTGCATACCTGCGTGTAATCGAAAATCCACGCGACTTAGTTGCATGGAATCGAATTTTATT
>JBBIRP010000094.1:1153-7804 GCA_037441745.1 Ignavibacteriales bacterium | reverse complement strand
GCATGTTCCTATATGATTCTTTGATCTCCAGATCAATCCTTGTTTTTGGATGAAGTTGCTTTACTTCTTCGATAATATTTTCTAATATCTTTTTCTGTTTTTCTAATCCTTCGGTGTTGAAATCGCGAAGTAGCAAGTTTAAAGTTGATTTTTCTTCTTCACCCTTCACTACATGTGGATGAATGTAGGGTTCATATCCTTCTGTTGTCTCGGGGGCCATATTTTTTGGTGTTCGTACAATTATGTCTGCTATTGCTCGTATCGAGTTGACCATTATATTTTTTGCAGTTCCAGGATGTATGTTCTTTCCATAAACAGTTATAACTGCAGAATTTGCACTGAATGTCTCTTTATTCAATTCTCCTGTAGTATCGCCATCTACAGTGTAAGCAAATTCAGCACCGAAAGCTTTAATATCAAAATATTTTGTACCGCCTCCGACTTCTTCATCTGGGGTGAATCCAATTTTTATATCACCATGAGGAATTGATGGATTGTTCATTAAATATTGAATCGTAGTCATTATGATTGCGATACCAGCTTTATCATCCGCTCCAAGGAGTGTTGTCCCGTCGGAAGTGATTATAATTTTCCCAATATTATTTTTTAATTCTGGATTCTCTGATTCTTTGATGATGATCGACTTGTCTCCGGGTAGAACAATATCACCACCTTGATATGTAATTACTTGAGGTTTGACGTTTTCACCACTTGCTGATGGTGAAGTATCAACATGTGCTATAAATCCGATTGCGGGAACATTAAAAGATACATTTGAATGTATTGATGCCATAACATAGCCATACTTATCGATTCGAACATCATTCAATCCCAATGCTTTTAATTCGTCTACCAATAAACTTAAAAGATTAAATTGCTTTGAGGTACTTGGATATGTGTTAGACTCCTCGCTGGATTGAGTGTCGATTTTTACATATCGTAAAAACTTATCGAGGACGGTTTCGTTCATTACTTAATCCTTTTGTTATTTAAGTGGAAAAAAGATTTATCGAGTGCCATTTTAGGAATTTTCATCAAGATATGCAAATCTTTAAATATTCGAAGAATAATTATGCGAAGGGTTCCATATGAGGTTGATTCTTGTCACCTGTGGTAAGAGATAAAATGGTTATTATTTACTAAATTTTGAAAATGGGTGCTTTCGAGTTATTTGGTTAGATTTTTTAAATTTTGTAACATTTAACAATTTATTAAACAGAATTGATTAATAGTATGAGATTCCTTCAGATCTTTGGAAGTAAAATTATAAATTCAACATTCTATCATTATTCAAAAACGGTGGCGAATCTTATTGTCTACATAATTTTGACTATTGTATTATTCTTTTCAGCTGGTTTTTCTCAACATGTCGAATCGCAATCTTTGAATCAAATTATTGATAGTGCCTATATGATGTTAAATGTCAATATTTCTGAAGCTGAACAATTATTGCAGAAAGCTGTATCAATTAACCCAACTAATATCGCCTTGAGAAATCAATTAGGTTATACTTACCACTCACAAAAAAAATATGAGTTAGCGATTGAACAATTTCAGATCTCAGATAGTCTTAATCCATCTGACACTATTAAATTGCAAATTGCTTTCGATTTAATATCATCAGACAAACAAGATGAAGCGAAAAAAATATTATACAAATTAGAATCAAGCAACAATTCTAGTATAAGAGAAGCAGCTATAAATCAATTAAGTGTTTTAACGTCGAGTGAAGAAATAAAAAAATGGTGGACGTGGATTTATCTTTCACCTTATTATGATACGAGATGGAAGACATCAATATATTATGGTAATATCGAAAGTGGATTTTATCTCCGCGAAGATAAAAAGCTGAGTGCCTACGGATTTATTCTAATGTCTGGAGATGGTAGATCAAAAGGAGGATTATCTCCAATTGTTTTTTCTGACAATGCGTTGATTTTTGGTCTGGGTTTCAAATTCGATCCAATGATTGGGCTGCAGTTCAAGGTTCAGCAAGGAATGGCTTTTGATTTAATTCAGATAAATGACCATTCCATTAAAAAAGGTGATTTTAGAGCAATAGCAATTTATAACAATGGAATCTATCCAAACCTAAATTTACATGATAACGTCCAAGTCCCATTTACATTATTGCTCGATGTCTATACTTCTCTAGGATATTATTCGCGATACGATAATGGTATATGGTATCTACAAGGAAGGGGAGGTACCAGAATTTTTGAATTAAGATACTCAGCAATAGATTTCTATGCAAAGGGTGCTATTGCTCGAGATATAAAAAAAGAGTTTTATAATAATCTCTTCGAAGGTGGGATAGGTGTAAGAATGATTCCAAATTTGAATTGGGGTTTATACTTGATTGGAGAATTCCAACGTGGATATTACTGGGATGTAAGCACATCGGCAAATCCATATGAAAAATATTATAACAGTCTTCGATTATTCATAGTGTTTGAAAAGATATTTTAGAAAATGATAGACTGGTTAATCGAAATATTTAGATCTTCATATGAGATGTTGTACCTTGCGACATTTATTGTTGCAACTTTTCTTTTCATAAGCGGTTTAGATGATATTTTTATAGACGTGTATTATTGGTTTCATCATCTTTTCTTAAAAAAGAAATTTAATCAGTATAGGTACGAATCCCCAGATAGACTTTTTGAGATTCAAGAGAAACCAATAGCGATTTTTGTACCAGCATGGCACGAGTATGACGTCATTGATAAAATGTTGACGAACGCTTGCAGTACGATTCAGTATAAAAATTACGATATTTTTGTTGGAGTCTATCCAAATGATGAGGCTACTATAAAGAAAGTCGAAGAGGTAAGCAGGATATTCCAGAATGTCCACGCTGTTGTATCTGATAAGCCTGGTCCGACAACAAAAGCAGATAATCTCAATCAAATTCTCGAAGGCATGATACAATGGGAAAATAAAACTGGAATACGATATGATATTGTGGTAATGCATGATTCTGAGGATGTTATACATCCCATGTCTTTGAAAGTACACAATGCTTTAATTCCTGAATATGATATGGTTCAAATTCCGGTGTTTCCGTTAGATACTAGTCACCTCAACTTAGTTCATTGGACGTACGCTGATGAGTTTGCAGAATATCATACAAAGGATTTGTTCGTGCGACAGCATTTTAGTGGTTTTGTCCCTTCAGCAGGGGTTGGCACCGCATTCAATCGTTGGATTATCCAATTTGCGGGAACATCGTTTGCGAAAAATATTTTTAGAACCGTTTCATTAACCGAAGATTACGATTTAGCATTACGATTAGCATTGGGTAGAGCGAATTTATTATTCACCTATAAACCTTTTGGTTTTGATTGTGCGACTAGAGGGTATTTCCCACATTCAATGAAAACCGCAATCAAACAAAAAAGCCGATGGATTACTGGAATATGTTTGCAATCGTGGCAAACAATAGGTTGGCGTGGAGATGCAAAGTTTAAATTCGTTTTATACAGAGACCGTAAAGCCGTAATTACTAACATCATCAATTTTTTTGCATATGTAGTAATTTTGTATCTTATAATGTATGAAGCAATTCGATTTGGTTTTGCAGCATATCAACAACTACCACCAATAGTTATAAAGGGTACTGTATTATGGTATCTAGTAGTTATTGATAGTTTATTTATGATTTGGAGAATTGCTCATCGATTCATTACTGTGAACAGAGTTTATGGAATCTGGGCTGGAATATTAAGTATTTTCCGTTTGCCGATTTCAAATATAATTAATTTCAGCGCAACGGGTAGGGCGTTATATCAATTTTTCAAAGCTACTATAAAAAAGAAGGAGTTGAAATGGGAAAAAACAGCCCATCACTTCCCGGTTAAAACTGAAAAATTAACAAATTGAATATAATCTTGTTTTCTAAATTTAATGGAAGGGAAAAATGAGTAAAGTTTATAACATCCTGTATGTTGATGATGAAGATCAATTACGTTTTTTAGTTAAGAGTCAACTTACTCAAGAAGGTTTCAATGTCGATACAGCAGATGATGGTGATACGGCCCTAACAATGATTAATAATAAAACTTATGATGTTATCTTGCTGGATATTCGTATGCCGAGGATGAATGGTATAGATGTTTTAAAAAACCTAAAACATAAAAAAGTTAATTCACGGGTTATTATGTTAACGGGAGTCGATGACTTATCAGTTGCACTTGAAGCAGTAAAAAGTGGAGCGGTTGATTATATTACAAAACCCTATGAAATGAGTGATTTATTAAAATCTATAATGCGTGTTCTTTCATAATTAATAGTTAGAACTTTATTCTATTGATTACCCAAAATTAAAGAATTTAATAATTATCTTGAAGTTCGTAATTTTGAATTAATATCTTGAGGTCAAGTCCCATGCAACGAGAAGCTTCCAAACCCCGCCAGGTCCGGAAGGAAGCAACGGTAGGAAGTAAAACTCGGGTGACATGGGGTAGCTTGACCTCATTGATTTTGCAAACTATTTCAAAATTTCATATTTTATAACAAGTCTCTTAGCTATCACAAAAAATGAAAAAAGTCAATAAATTTTCAAGTGTAATTGAAATAAATATTTTGCAACAGGTCTGTTGGTCAACGATGTTGAGCGTTTTTATGATAAGAGTTTTTAATTCTATACGTTTCCTCACTTCGTTCCAAGACTTCGCCACGGCATCGATCCGCTGGTGTAGTTGCACATTTAATAAATTTATGAACTCAAATAACTGGTCAAATAAGTTAATTCTAACTGTGATGAGTTCGGAGGAACGAAGTATATTCTATGAAAAAAGAAATTATTATAAATGCAACTGCGAACGAAATTCGCATCGCAATCACGGAGGATAATCGCTTAGCCGAGCTCTTTGTTGAAACTCCAGAAAAAGAGCGAATGGTCGGCGATATTTATTTAGGAAAAGTTGCTAAAGTAATGCCTGGAATCAGGGCTGCTTTTATCGATCTTGGTCTGAAACAAGATGCTTTTCTTCACTTTTCAGATATCGGAAGTACTTTTGCTGAATATTCGGCTCTTGTTGGTGATGAAGATTCTGAGGTGGATGTTGAAGAAGAGACTGACGAAGATGAAAATAACGGGATGACAAATGTAACAACGACATCAACACTAGTCGCACCAAAACCATTACTAACCAATCAAGCAACACTGACCCAAATTGATGAAGCCAAAGGAGAGCGATTAAAAATTCCAGATTTGAAAAGGGGTCAGGATATTCTTGTCCAAATTACCAAAGAACCAGTTGGTCGAAAGGGAGTTCGGGTTACATCCGAAGTATCAATTCCGGGCCGATTCCTTGTACTTCTTCCTTTCGATGGGAAGATTGGTGTCTCAAAAAGAATCCAAAGTTTTAAAGAGAAAAGGCGTTTAAGGAGAATTATAAAAAATTTACTTCCTTCCAACTTTGGTGTTATAATTAGAACAGTTGCACAAGAACAAGATGAGTCTGTATTAAAACAAGATTTAGAGAATCTTCTTTCAACCTGGAAAGAAATTGAAAAAAGTATCAAAACCGAAGAAGCCCCTGCATTGCTCTACAAAGATATGGCAACTACATCAAGCGTGATTAGGGATCTTTTCACAGAATCAGTAGATCGTATAGTTATCGATTCAAAAAAATTATTTAAGGAAATCAGATCGTATGTAAAATCTACCTCTCCTGATCTCGTTGAAAAAATAGAATTGTATAAAGATAAAGAGCCAATATTCGATGTCTTCGGAATTGAGAAGGAAATTGCTACCGCATTGAGTCGAAAAGTGTGGTTGAAAAGTGGAGGATATATAATTATTGAGCAGACAGAAGCGATGCTCGTAGTCGACGTTAATAGCGGCAGGTACGCTGCAAAAAAGGAACAAGAGTTAAATTCTCTTCGAACTAATCTTGAAGCTGCAAGGGAAATTTGTCGTCAGCTTCGAATTAGAGACATCGGTGGCATCATTGTTATTGATTTTATTGATTTGGAAGATGAAAAAAATCGCAAGAAAGTTTACGATGAGCTGAGGAAAGAATTTAAGAAGGACAGAGCGAAAGTTACTGTACTTCCGATGACCGAGTTGGGATTAATTCAAATAACCAGACAACGTATAAGGCAAAACATACTTCATAGTTTCAGTGAACCATGCCCTGTATGCGGTGGTGGTGGCTTAGTTGAATCAAAATCTAGTATTGTAAATCATATTGAAAGATGGATTAAACGCTTCAAATCAGAGTCACGTGAATTCAGATTGGTGCTAAAAGTTCATCCAACTCTCGCTCAATATCTAAAAGAAGGGACTATAAATCGTTTGGTGAAAATGATGGTGAAATACATTGTTCGCATTAAACTTGAAGAAGATGAGACACTTCAAACTTCAGATTTTCGTTTTATATCCATTAAGCAGAAAAAAGATATAACTGATCAATATATTTCATAAATAATTTAGGATTTTCAAATGAGAATATTTATAGATACAGCAAATATTAACGAAATTAAAGATGCTTCAAGCATGGGATTATTGGATGGTGTTACAACTAATCCAAGCTTGATCGCAAAAGAAGGAAGAAAATTTGAGGATCTCTTAAAGGAAATTTGCTCGATTGTAGATGGTGACATTAGCGCAGAAGTAGTATCGACTGAATATGAGGGAATGCT
>JBBIRP010000094.1:909-1142 GCA_037441745.1 Ignavibacteriales bacterium | reverse complement strand
TCCGTGAGGCACGTGAACTTTCTAAGATAGATAAGAAAATCGTTATAAAGATTCCACTTATCAAAGATGGTTTAAAAGCAGTAAGGACTTTGAAAGCAGAAGGAATCCGTACAAATGTTACGCTTTGCTTCTCACCCAATCAAGCACTTTTAGCCGCAAAAGCTGGTGCCTACTTGCTCAGTCCATTTGTTGGAAGGCTCGATGATATCAGCACCAGTGGAATGGAACTTATT
>JBBIRP010000094.1:254-899 GCA_037441745.1 Ignavibacteriales bacterium | reverse complement strand
AGATTATCACTATTTACAGGAATTATTCATTTGAAACTCAAGTACTTGTCGCTAGCATTCGACATCCACTCCATGTAGTAGAAGCTGCTATGATGGGTGCCGATGTAGCAACAATTCCTTATAAAGTTTTAATGCAACTCATTAATCATCCATTAACAGATATTGGTCTAGAGAAGTTCTTATCCGATTGGAAAAAGGTACCAAAATGAAACAGACTGCATTTAATAGAATTCATAAGCAACTGAATGCAAGGTTGGTTGAATTTGCTGGTTATGAAATGCCAATTCAATATAGTAGTATAATTGATGAACATAAAACTGTACGCAACCAAGTTGGAATATTTGATGTATCCCATATGGGAGAATTTGAGATAAAAGGTCAAGATGCATTAACTTTAGTTCAGAGAGTTATAACTAATAATGCCTCCAAACTTGTCGAGGGAAAAATTCAATACTCCGCAATGTGCTATCCTGATGGTGGCATAGTCGACGATCTTCTTGTTTATCGTATGAAAGATTATTTTATGTTTGTTGTAAATGCATCTAATATCCAAAAAGATTTCGATTGGATAAAATCAAACGTTGGTGGTTTAGATGTTGAAATTATAAATAAAAGTGATGAAATATCTCTCCTTGCAGTTCAAGG
>JBBIRP010000094.1:0-244 GCA_037441745.1 Ignavibacteriales bacterium | reverse complement strand
AAATCTTTGGTAACTTTACAGAAATTGACTGGAACAAACTTATCGGCATTACCTTATTATTCCTTCATACGTACGCATCTTGCAGGAATTGATATGATTGTTTCTCGTACGGGATATACTGGTGAATTGGGTTTTGAACTTTATTTCGATTCTTCAGTTTCAGTATCAGAACGAGTCTGGAATCAAATCATGGATGCTGGTAAGGAGTGTGGAATTAAACCGATTGGATTAGGTGCAAGAGATT
>JBBIRP010000093.1:4179-7868 GCA_037441745.1 Ignavibacteriales bacterium | reverse complement strand
TAAAAGGATTCGGATAATTTTGATATAAGACAACATTTTTCGGAAGGTCGTTCTTATCTCCGATATATAATGTAATTTCATCAACTTCATTATTAACGTCGACAATTGTTTCATTGGTAAGTACGAATTTCTCTGGCTTACATTCCAGAATTATGTTACTCAATTCATTAGCACTTTCATATGAAATTTTAAGAGGATATTTTGCATTGGATATCAAAATACTAAATGAATTACTTCGTCCATTATCAACATTCTCAACCATTTTACCGGATTTGAATCGTACATCAAACGAACCAGATGGAAGCATTGGAGGTAAAAGATAATAATTATCATCATATTTAGTGTCTTCAACATTACTCAAGTACAATTCTTGAAAACGATGATTAGCATCTTCAATTTTTATCTTACTAAACGATTTAATTTCATCAGATAACTTATGATCATATATTCGCTTATTAATGCTATTGTAAAATATTATCAATTTCCCGACAGTATCAACCCTAATCCAATATGCTTTAGAAGGTTGGATTACACTCGAGACATTATAACCATTAGAGTACGTAAAAAATGGTGAACGGATATTATTGGTTGGAATTTGGATTAAAGAACTACTATTAATTTGAGTTGATACCGAACCGATCATATTCCAACCTGGTTCAACATTTATCGTATCAACGGTCACAGTTGCACCAGTAACTGATATACTTTCAGCAAGTGGAAATTTTATCCAATAACCCTTCCCAAATTCAAGAGTATCGCTTGGAACATAACCAACCTCTGGGACATAATAGAACGCTTTTGAATTAGCATTTGGAAAAATAACCGATTTTCTTCTATCTTGAATATTTAATGGTAATGAAATCATATTCCAAGAATCGCCAACATTAAATGTTAAGGTAATTTCATTAACTTCAAATGACCAGATTTCAGAAAACGAACTCGAAGAATTTATATTTTTGGATTTGACTCTCCAGAAATATTTTAAATTATTATCTAATGGTCCAATTTGTTTTGATGATGAGATAACTGTTGAATCATCAAAAATCATGTTGGTAAATGAACTATCAGTCGCTACCTGAAGGTGGTATGTTTGTGCATTTGAAATAGAACTCCACGTCAAAATAGGGGTTGAAGATACATCTAAGGCTCCATTAACAGGTGAAACTAAATTTGGTATAACTGGAGGACCATAAATTCTGAGTCTACCAGAAACATTATTTAAGCTGTCCCAAAATCCCCCGCCACTTGCACTATAGCCGCCATAAATATAATCTGAAGTACCATACTTAAAACGACTCGCATAATAATAAATTCCATCCTGCAAAATGCTTCCAAAAATAGTTTTATATTCATCCTCCCCACTCACATCAAGATTATAATATGCGGGAATCCAATTTGTCCATTTTGATGGATTATTATTTGTTTCACTATATCCTATCCATGCTTGAACATCGCTGCCTTGACCAGATGAATCTGTGATTCCTATACCGAAAACTCTTGCATATACTGTGATCGAATCTCCCATTGAAATTTCCACACTTGCGGGATATTGAATATTGCAATTAGTCAACGACCGATTACCATAATAAGCGTAATGATTTAGACGTGTAGTTACACCACTCCAGGCATTCGTATTTTGATCATTAGGGCACGCATCGAATGTAGCATTTTGATTTTGGTTACCAGTTATATAAAATTGGATTGCAAAAGATTGGGGTTGACCAATTGCAGATTTCATAATCCTTGCTTCAACCCAACCATGCTGTGAATAATTAGAATTAATATTATCTCCAAATTCTGTGTTAGGCATTCCCAATCCAACGTTACTCCAAGAAGTACCGTTCCATATATTCAATTCAGCATAATCTGTGAATAATCCTCGTAAAACATAATCGGGTTTATTGTAATGATTGTAAAGTATACTTCTTCCCCAGCTATCCGTTGATCCGCCACCCCATTTCGTATTTATGAGAAAAACCCAGTTCATCGACTGACGTACCTTGACCTTTGCTCCAAAATAAAAATAATTTTTATCCTCGGTTATATAAATTTCTTTCGCCATTGTACTATCCCATCCAATCAGAGTGTCGGCTGTGTGTACAGGACTCCCCCATATCCCGACACCTTCAAACATACCATCCATTATCGGATGATTGACAACATTCAAGGAAAATATCGTAGATGAAGTATCACCGCTTGGATCGGTTACTGTTATTCTGATGTTGTAGTACCCAGTATCAGATGCACTTGGGATACCACTTAGTTTTCCTGAATCTGATACACTTAACCAAGCAGGACTGTTATAAATGTGAAAAGATAATAAATCATTGTTGGGATCACCGAATGATAACTGATATTCAAATAACTCATTTACATATGCGTATTGTTCCGTTGGTTTGACTATGTAGGGTGGATGATTAATATGTTTTGTGGTGTCTGGAATATAAATAGCGTAACCCCTTGGTGGTCCCCAGAGTTCAACTCTTCCATCTCCCGCAGCTTGTTTATCTATCGCAACCCCTGTATAATCTCTAAAGATTGTGTTGGGGTAATTTGAATTTACCCATACTCCTCGCCATTCAGTTGGGTTATCATTTATAACAAGAAATGCTTGAGGTTTGCCGTCACCACCATTTCTGCGAGCCACATAAATATCTTTCGCTTGAACATCTTGCGGGTCTGATGATCCAACATACCATGGATTCAAACCATCTCGTTTTGTTGTAGAGCCATAAAGAAAATTTTGTCGTATCCAGATTAATGTATCAATCTTCCCTTTCAAACCATAAAAAAAGTAATCCCTAAACCAGACACATGGACGACCCTCAGAAAAAAGGATATATGCATAGCCCATATGCTTATCGTAAATTATAGGAGCGTGTCCTACATCAGTACTTCCATCCCAACCAGTACGATCAAAATCATGATTCTCAACGAATGTAGCGACATCAAAGCCAGAGACACCATTATTCACCAAACCAGCTCCATCGAGCCAAGTCATGTCGTAAAACCCCGATGTATTATTACACATTTCTTTAAGATCGAATCTAAGAGGAAAGTCGAACATTGACACATCACCCCCGAATACGTCTTGGCAATAATGCAGCCATGTTTTAATTTCATCGACCGACCCATAATATTCAGCAACAGCATAATTACCAGAATTAACAGCCTGCAACCATGGACCCACAAAAATAGGGTCCATATGTTTCGCTGCATCGAGACGGAATCCATCAAAACCTAAAACATTTTTTAAATATTGCCCCCAAACAATTAAACTGTCCTTGACTTTTTGCTTTTCATGATCCAACCAAATACCAAATTGAAAAACAGGATCACCATGATATGGTTGGTCAACATTACAATGTTCGAGATTGGGATAGAAATAAGAAGCATTTTTTTTAAACCTACCAGAGCCGTTAGGGTAGTTGAAAATTAAATAATCAGAATCTGGGAATGAAGGATACGGTTTACATTCATACTGAACTTTCTGTTCACCCCCATTCATATGATTCATAACGACATCTGCCCAAACTTCAAAACCCAATGAATGGTAAGTTGAAATAGCATTCGATAATTCTTGCTTACTACCAAATCTGGTTTCGATGCCACCTGACTGATTATATTCACCAAAATCATAGTGATCATAGGGATCATAACCCATCGATAAACCCCCAGCCATTCCTTTT
>JBBIRP010000093.1:0-4169 GCA_037441745.1 Ignavibacteriales bacterium | reverse complement strand
GGAGACGGAAACCAAATCGCACCAAAGCCTGCTGAAGCAAGTTGAGGCGCAAGTAGATTCAATGTATCCCACCATATACCACCTGGGGTACAATTCCAATAAAATCCTTGTAGAAAAACGTCCGACTTCTGATATTCCTTTTTATCTGTGGTTTGATAATTGAATTGTGAAAATGAGTATGATTGCATTAAAAGAATCAGATAAATGGAATGGATGATCCATTTAATCAATTTATCCATCGAACAATTATAACAATTTTAAAAAATGTTTATTAAGTGAATATCTGTAATGATGAAATCTTGTACCAAAAAATATAAATTAATTATCAATCAAAATCAAGGTTATTTCAAGAGCAATTATAAATTAAAATACAATTTAAATTCAAATGGATGAGGCATCGTGCCGATAGATTTAATTTCTTGCTGCTTTATATTCACCCATTGATCGAGCAATTCATCAGAGAATAAATTACCTCGTTTTAAAAAATCATTGTCCGTGTTTAAAGCATCAAGGGCTTCTTCTAAATTACGAGGAAGTAGGTGAGTATTATTTTTTAAAGATTTATCATCAATAGTTTTATCAAATGGACCATATCCTTCCTTAAGAGGGTCAATTTTCTTAACAATACCGTCAATTCCGGCAAGTAAAATTGCAGCAAGACATAAATATGGATTTGCGGTTGCATCGGGTGGCCGGTATTCAAAACGTGTTTCTTCCGGATTTTTTATATACTTCGGGATTCTAATTGCAGATGCACGATTTCCTCTCCCATAAGTTAAAACAACAGGCGCTTCAAAACCCGGGACAAGTCGCTTATATGAATTCGTACTTGGATTTGTAAATGCAGAGAGCGAAGCACCATGTTTTAATAAACCACCGATAAAATATCTCCCTAATCGGTTTATATTTCCGTATTCCCCCTTCTTATAAAATGCATTCTTCCCATGCCTTGTCAAATATAAATGCAGGTGTAAACCATTCCCCGGTTGTTCATACATCGGTTTAGGCATAAAAGTAATATACAAATCACGTTGACGTGCAAAATTAAAAAGAGCATACTTTACACTAATCACGTTATCAGCGGTAGTCAAAAGGTCGGTGAAGTAAGTTTCGATTTCTTGTTGTCCCCTTTCACCAGTTTCATGATGATGATATTTTACATCTACACCAAATCGCTTCAAAATCTTACATGCTTCATCTCGAAAGTCATCGTAGACGTCAAATGGATTTGAAGCATGATAGGCATTCCGAAAGAATTCTTCTTCATGTTCAATTTCATAAAAAGAAGACGCTCTCCGAGTATCGAAACGAACCTTACGAAAAATATAAAATTCAAATTCAGGACCCCACCACGATTTATCAATGCCAGTTTCTTTCTTTAAAATTGATTCTGCTTGTTTTGCCAAGTATCTGCCGTCTTGTGAAAATGGAGTACGTTTATCATCAGTTAGAAAAATATTTGCAAAGAAACTAAGCGTCGGAGTAGAGCGAAAAGGATCTAACACTGCAGTACTAAGATCGGGAATCAAAATCATGTCGCTATTTTCAACCTTGCGAAATCCATAACTTGAGCCATCAAAACCAACACCTTCTAATAAAAGTTTTTGAAGAATACTGGGAATCACAGGAAGTGAAATATGGTGTAAATGACCTGTTAGATCGATACATTTTAAATCGATCATCTCAATTTTATTTTTTTTAATAAGATTATCACAAAAGGAAATTGATTTATTCATAGGATTTTAAAGATGTTGGATGAAAGATGCATTGAGTAATCGATGTTGAAGTTTATGCACATTGAAGAGTGGACAGGGGCAGAATCGAACTGCCGACACACGGCTTTTCAGGCCGTTGCTCTACCGACTGAGCTACCTGTCCGAATTTTTCTGAACCTTTGCACTTACTCCTTTTCGACGATGTTAAGCTTATGAAAAAATTCAGGATGCCACTTCTTTTAACTGGAACCAAACAACCTATGGTTTCTGAAATGTTAACAATTCACGACAATCGGAGCTTAATGCCCTAATCCCTTTAACCTCAGCTATGCCTGCTGCAATTTTCATCGCACTTTCACTTGTCCTCTTTGGCAAATAAACTTTACTAACTTCTTTAAAACCTTGATCTTTAAATAATTGAGTCAGTTCGTTCGGAAAATCTAAAAATTCCTTACCAGCAAATGCAGATTCAATAATGATGGAAACTTTACCACCGTTTTTCAAAATACGTGAGCACTCTCGAATAATTCCTTTGAACTTTAATACGAAATCTGCTCGTGCGGCATCTATACTTACTTCGAAATCTGATGTACTATCTTTCTGTGTAAATTCAGCAGGCGGATCTAAAAAAACATAATCAACAGTTCCCGATTGTTCTGGAATACCAGTTAAGAGAATATTATTTCTAGATATCCTTTCGTCGATTGGATTTGCATCATATAATTTATATTTGCGATCCTGGAAATATGGTAGCACATCAACAATATCACCTAAAGTTCCACTGCCAGCGAAGGGGTCTACAATATAGTCACCTGATTTTGTATAATAATAAAGAGCATTGGCAATGATTTGCCCCGGTAATCTTCCTTTATAATTTGGTTTACCAAATCTTGGATCAGGAACGTCAAATGTCCAAACATTTCTTTCACGTAGGTCAAATCCATATTTCGTGCGTTCATCAATTCTACGAGCAACTTCATCATCATGGATTTTTTTTCTTAGGTCAGATATTGTCCACTTATATTCAATAGCCAGTTTCTCATATTGGTCACGACGTTTTGATTCATCAACCTTAGTAGCAAGATCAAAATAAAAAACCTCAGGGAGTGGTCGTTTTTTGACATCAGGATAATAGGTATAATACTGCTGGCATTGTTTTAGAACTGAAAAAGGAAATTTTATTCCTGGTTGAGACGAAATCATTTTTAATACTTGATCCTCAAACATTCCCTGTTTTCTTGCAGTTGGCATTACTTTATCTACTAAAAATTTACCTAAGTCCCAATAGTTATCAACGTTGAACGAATTCAGTTCTCGAGCAAGTTCCGCAATAGAAAATTCCCGAACTTCTGCTTTCTGGACCGGTCGTTTTATTCTTGATTTTTTCTTAGTTTTAACTGCCATAATTAATCCTGATACTAACCTTTTCTAATCGATTTCAAGGTAACATGAAAGTTATTATATATTTTACAAAAATATACAAAAGTTAACCTTCAAATACAAAGAGATTTAAAAATTCCCATTGCGTTTTAGTATTTCACGAGAGATAATGAGACGTTGAATTTCGCTTGTACCTTCAAATATCCGATTGATGCGAGAATCTCTATAGATTCTTTCAATCGGTAATTCACGTGAAAATCCCATCCCACCATGAATTTGAACTGCCATATCTACAATATTATCAAGAGATTCTGAACAAAACAATTTCACGACAGCAGAGAAGCGGGATATAGATTCACCCCTATCGTAAGCAGCAGCGGTACGATAAACAATTGATTCCATTGTATAAATTAATGTTGCCATATCAGCGAGCATAAATTGAATTGCTTGAAATTGTGCAATTGGTACATCAAACTGTTTTCGTTCTTTTGCAAACTTAGTGGATTGTTCTAATAATTCTTTAGCAACACCAACACAACATGCACCTAAACCAAGTCTACCGGCATCTAATGTTTTCATTGCAATTAAGAATCCACGTCCTTCATCACCAATCATGTTTTCTTTCGGAACACGTACATTATCAAGCATAATTGTAGACGTTGCACTTCCGCGTATACCCATTTTCTTTTCCTTTGCACCCGCTTTAAACCCTGGTGATTTTGTTTCAACAACAAAGCCAGTGATACCACGTTCGGTTCTTGCAAACAACGAAACAACATCAGCAATTGGTCCATTAGTTATCCAAATTTTTTCTCCATTTATTATCCAATCCTCACCATCTTTTCTTGCTCTGGTTTTCAAATTAAATGAATCAGAGCCAGCCTGTGTTTCGGTCAATCCAAATGCACCTATCATCCTCCCATCGGCTAATGGAACCAAATATTTCTTTTTTAGTTCTTCGCTGCCACCAATATAGATTGCATTTGCACCAATTGATTGATGTGCCCCGATGAATGTTGCTGTAGAAAGACATCCACGTGAAATTTCTTCTTGTGCTATACAATATCCAATTTC
>JBBIRP010000092.1:0-7964 GCA_037441745.1 Ignavibacteriales bacterium | reverse complement strand
GTCTTCCTAGACTATCAGTAAGTATTCCATCGTCCAGAACTTGAAGGAGGATATTGAAAACATCGGGATGAGCTTTTTCGATTTCATCTAGAAGTACCACCGAATATGGTTTACGTCGAACTTTTTCGGTTAATTGTCCCCCCTCTTCGTATCCCACGTATCCTGGAGGAGCACCAACTAATCGCGATACACTGAATTTTTCCATGTACTCACTCATGTCTATTCGAATTAGAGCTTCTTCAGTATCGAATAAATACTTAGCAAGTGCCTTTGCCATTTCTGTTTTACCAACTCCCGTTGGTCCAAGGAAAATGAAAGAGCCAATTGGTCGTTTCGGATCTTTTAATCCTGCGCGTGTTCGCCTAATTGCTTTGCTCAATTTTGTAATTGCTTCATCTTGTCCAACGATAACTTCTTTCAACGCATCTTCCATCTTCAAGAGTTTCTCGGATTCAGATTGAGCAATCTTATTTACAGGAATTCCTGTCATCATCGAAACAACATCAGCGATAACATCCTCATTGACCTCGTGTATTGAACGATGAGTTTGTTCTTCCCATTTTTTCTTTGCTGTTTCAAACTCATAAAGTAATTTTTTCTCAAGGTCTCTAAATTTCGCAGCCTCTTCGAAGTTTTGATTCTTGACTACTTGATTTTTAGACTGACGAATTTTCTCAATTTCTGCTTCTAAATCCAAAATCTCTTTTGGAACATGAATGTTCGAAAGGTGAACACGTGAACCAGCTTCATCTAACACGTCGATAGCTTTATCGGGTAAATAACGATCAGTTATGTATCTATCGCTCAGCCTGACGGCAGCTTCAATAGCTTTATCTGTATAGCGAACGCTATGATGTTCTTCGTATTTGTGTTTAATGTTAGCGAGAATTTGAATTGTTTCGTCTACGCTTGTTGGGTCAACCATTATTTTCTGAAAACGTCGGTCAAGCGCTCCATCTTTTTCAATATACTGGCGATACTCATCTAATGTTGTAGCACCAATGCACTGGAAATCACCGCGAGATAAAGCAGGTTTAAACATGTTTGATGCATCTAACGAGCCGGATGCCCCCCCAGCACCAACGATTGTATGAAGTTCATCAATGAATAAAATAACGTCTTTTGCCTTCTCGAGCTCATTCATTACAGCCTTCATTCGTTCTTCAAATTGGCCACGATATTTTGTTCCTGCAACCAAAGCGGCAAGATCAAGTGTAACAACACGCTTATCGTGCAGCACTCTCGACACTTTCTTCTGGACAATTCTTATAGCAAGCCCTTCAGCAATTGCAGTTTTTCCAACACCAGGTTCTCCAATTAATACTGGATTATTTTTCTTACGGCGACTCAGTACTTGCGCAACGCGTTCAATTTCTTTTTCTCTGCCTATAATTGGATCTAGTTTATCTTCCAGAGCTAATTTGGTTAAATCGCGACCAAAATTATCCAGTACAGGTGTCTTCGATTTTTCGGTTCTGCGTTGTTCGGTAGAAAAAGAAGGTGGTGGACTCGGGGGTTTTCCACCAATAATATTATCCAATTCAGTTCTTACTCTATCGTAATGAACATTAAATTGATGTAGAATTTGAGCGGCAATGTTATCGTCATCTCTTAGCAATGATAGAAGGAGATGCTCTGTACCAATTACATCCGCTTTGTATAACTTTGCTTCAAGGTAAGTTATCTTTAAAACTTTTTCTGCTTGTTTCGTAAGCGGTATGTTTCCAATGGTTAGTGTTCCACCAGAGGTTCTTACGGTATCCTCGATTGCTTTCTTTAACTTATAAAGGTCTACGCCGAGGTTGCGAAGAATTTTAACGGCAATTCCTTCACCTTCTCTGATCACGCCAAGAAGCAAGTGTTCCGTTCCGATGTAATCGTGTCCCAATCTTAGAGCTTCTTCACGGCTTAAACGTATTACTTCTTGTACTCTGTCTGAAAAATTACCTACCATTTATTATTCCTATTTTCTTATTCAATATGCTTTCTATTAAATAAAACAATTTTTTAAAATATTCTATTCCAACATCTACTTTAATATAGTCAAACAGATATGATTAAGCAACAAATCAAGATTGACTTTAGATTAATATTTTTTTATATTTTAGTACACTTCTTTGAAAAATCATTAAAAGAGTGAAAAATTCCGCAGTAGCTCAATGGTGGAGCATCCGGCTGTTAACCGGAGGGTTGCAAGTTCGAGTCTTGCCTGCGGAGCTTTTAATTTGTTGCAAGAAAAAAAGTTTATCCTGCTCTGCAAACCATCTTGGGCGGGAAGGCAAACCCGCTCTTGTCAAATCCATTCCCTTAAAATTACAATTCAGTGGTAGTGTCTGAGAATAATTTTGATTAATGTAATTGTTATCAATGGTTAGAGAGGGTAAAGCTAATTAACAATGATAATGGAAAGGAAATATAACAATATTATTTATTATATTTCTGAAAATGTGATAACAGTTTTAAATGCTTATTATCAAAGAAATGCACACTTTTAACATATATACAATGTGAAGTATTGATATCTTTCAAATGAACGGACGAAAAAATTGAATACTAACTGATAATTTTATCATTTAATAAAAAGGTTGAGAACTTGAATGAATAACTTTATTACAAACCAACCGACAAAAGATTTAAGAAAAAGAATTAAGGAATTAGTAAAAAATTCTGATGAGCTAAAATTCCTTATCGGATTTTTTTATTTCTCCGGAATACGAGAACTCTACAAAGAACTTAAAAACAACGATAAGGTAAACATAAAGGTACTGATTGGGATGAATGTGGATTTCCATTTAGGTCAGCTTGTTGAAGTTTCTTATTCTCCAAAACCATCAGATGAAGTAAAAGTAAATGATTTTTTTCAATCAGTTAAGAAATCTATCAATACAGATTTCTTTGATAATAAAGAATTTTATGAACAGGTAAAGTTTTTTATTGAATTAATAAAATCAGACAGACTATTAATTCGTAAAACTTCCAAACCAAATCATTCTAAGCTATACTTATTCAAACTGGATGAAAATCAAATTGGAAGAAATAAATTGTTTATTACCGGAAGCAGTAATCTTACCCAGGCAGGATTAACAACTCAGAATGAATTTAATGTTGAGATTTCCGATTACGGTTTTGATGATGCAGAAAAATATTTTGATGGGTTATGGGAAACAGCAATTCGAATTAATGAAGCGGAAGATTTTAAGAAAAAACTAATTAAACTTCTGGAAGAGGAAACTTTAGTAAAAGAAATTTCACCTTTTGAAGCTTATATATTAATTCTAAAAACTTTTCTTGAGACTTATACACATAAAAATTTAAGCACTTATGTAATTGATATTCTGAAAAAGAATGGTTACAAACAATATCAATATCAGCTTGATGCAGTAAAGCAGGCACTTGCAATAATCGAAACATATAACGGTGTTTTGATTGCTGATGTAGTTGGATTGGGAAAAACAATTATCGCCTGTGCAACCGCAAAACAGTTGAGGAAAAGAGGAATAGTAATTTGTCCACCCGGATTGATTGGTGATGATAATAGAAATGAAGGCTGGAAAAAATATCTTGGTCAATTTCAAATGAACGATTGGGAAGTGCGTTCATTGGGCGATTTGGAAAAAACTCTCGAGTATGTTAAAGCAAATAATGATATTGAAATTGTGATAGTCGATGAAGCTCATCGCTTCAGAAATCAGGATACAAAAGGATATGAAATTCTTAAAAATATCTGTCGGGGCAAAAGTGTTATTCTTCTTACAGCGACACCTTTTAATAATAAGCCGGAAGATGTTCTTTCACTGCTTTCATTTTTCATAACTCCAAAGAAATCTTCAATTACTCTTGATAGTAATCTTGTAAATACTTTCAGAGTTATCGGAGGTTTGTTTGATAAACTTGGGTTCATAAGCAAATACCACAACTCAAAGGATGCAAAGAAAAGAGATAAAGCTAAAAGTTATTATCGGAGTATCTTTGATTCACCTGAGATAAATATCACAAAAGTAGTTAGAAAGACACATCAACTTGCAAAACAAATCCGGGAAGTAATCGAGCCTATTACCATCAGAAGAAACAGATTAGACTTGCAAAGAAATCCAAATTATAGAAATGAAGTTAAGGAATTGTCAGTAGTTCAAAATCCGCAGGAATGGTTTTACGAGTTAACTATTGAGCAATCAAAATTTTATGATGAGGTCATTTCAGAATTTTTTGCACCACCAGATGAAGGTGGTAAATTCAAAGGTGCTATTTATAGACCATTTGAGTATGAACAGGGAATTTTATCAGAGGATGATCTTTTAAATCAATTAAGAGCTGATAAAGAAAGCAACCGCGAATTAATTCAACAGCGTAACTTGTTTGATATTATGCGGCGTTTGCTTATTAAAAGATTTGAAAGCTCTTTCGGTGCATTCCAGCAAAGTATAAATAACTTCATTCGTATAACTGAAAATGTTTTGAGTTTCATCGCAAAGACAGGTAATGGTAACCTTTATGAAGGTGAGTATATTCTTGACAGAGATTTGCTTGAAGATATCCTTGAGTTAGATGAAGAAAAAATGGAAGAAAGGTTAAGTGATTATGAACAGCAAATTGCTGCTGGTGTTTATCCAAAAAAACATAAGCGATATAAGATTAAAAATTTTGTGATGAAGGGGAGCTTTATCGAAGATATTCAATCTGATCTTTCTCTTTTCAAAAGTATAATAGAAAGAATTGAAGTGTTGAAGTTAGTTGAAAATGATCCTAAAGCTGAATGTTTATTAAATCATATAAAAGCTGAATTATCAAAAACTCCAAATAAAGGTGAACCCAAAAGAAAAATAGTTATCTTTTCAGAGTATGCAGATACTGTAAGACACCTGTCAACAAAAATTGAGCAACTGAATCCACAGTTAGCTCAAAGAACTCTTGTAGTTTACGGTGCACTTGGTGATACAAGAATTACAGAGATAAATAAAAACTTTGATGCATCAGCAAAAAAACAAACAGATGATTATGACATTTTGCTTAGCACTGATAAACTTAGTGAAGGTTTTAATCTCAACAGAGCCGGAATGGTTATCAATTATGATATTCCGTGGAATCCTGTGCGGGTAATTCAGCGGCTTGGTCGTATTAATCGTATTAGTAAAAAAGTTTTTGAGAGTCTTTTCATTGTTAATTTCTTCCCAACAGAAAAAGGCGCTGAGTTTGTTCGCTCGAGAGAGATTGCACAGAATAAAATGTTTATGATTCATAATACTCTTGGTGAAGATTCAAAAATTTTTGATCCTGATGAAGAACCATCACCGGCAAAACTTTATCAGAAGTTGAATCAAAATCCGGAAGAAAATGATGAAGAAAGCTTTTACACAAAAGTGATAAATCTCTACTCTCAACTTGCTGAGCAATATCCTGATATAGTAAATAAGCTCAATTCAATTCCGAAAAGAATAAAGACTGCAAAGGCATATTCAGAAAATGAAATGCTTGTGTTCTTTAAGAAAAATAGATTATATGTTAAGTCTGCAAAGAAAGTTGATGATAAAGTAAATGATACTTCTCTTGAATTGGTGCTGGAAAAAATTCAGTGTGAGCCAGAGACAAAATCATTGCCGATTGATGATGAGTTCTGGAATATTTATGAAAAAGTGAAAGAAGAAAAAGTTAGAATGAAGGAACCAACTTCTGAAATGAGTATAGAAAGGAAAGCATTGAATAACATTGAGGCTTTGTTGCAGAATAAACTGGGTGAGAAAATTTTGGAAATAAAACCTTTCCTTAGAGTGCTGAGAGAAGATATAATTGATTATGGAACTTTGCCGGATTATACTTTGCGTAGAATTGCACAGTTAAAATTGAATGATGTGCAAAATGTTGTTGAAGAAATTACATCAATACAAACTGAGCTTGGAGAAGATTATCTTGAGAAGGAAAAGAAAAAATTTGAAGGTGAGAAAGAAATAATAATTGCGATAAATAATAAAAATAAGTAAAGGAGTAGCCACGAATGACACTAATGAACACGAATATTCGTGCATTCGTGGCAACAAAATTATGGAAGATTTAATTTATAAAGATGAAGCTTATTTAATAATCGGGAAATGTATGGAAGTGCATAATAATCTCGGTGCTGGCTTCCTCGAAATTGTTTATAAGGATGCACTGGAATATGAATTCAAAAAAGCAAATATTCCTTATCAACGAGAGAAAGAATATGAAGTAAATTATAAAAGAATTGTTCTGCCTCATAAATTTTATGCTGATTTTGTAGTGTTTGATAAAATTATTTTAGAAGTAAAATCTGTTTCATCAATAACGGATGAGTTTATTGCTCAATGTATAAATTATCTTAAAGTATCACAAAATAAACTTGCACTGCTTGTTAACTTTGGTGAACTAAAATTAAAGTATAAACGAATTGTGTTATAAAAACATTTACCACGAATTACACGAATTAACACAAATATTAGTGCATTCGTGGCTAAACATTCGCGAATTAGCGGCAAAAAAAAGGATTACTTATGAACTCAAAAGAATTTCTTGAAAATCTTATTGACGATTTTAATTTTGATAATCTTGAATCCTTTTTCAGAAGTAAATCAAGAACTTTCAGAGTAATCAATGAAAGCATTTTAACTGATAAAAATAACTTTACCAATGGAATTAAGTTTGGTGAGTTTACCACGAATGAAACGAATCCACACGAATTGGCTGTATACTGCTTCAAGGTAAATAAACCGCTTACCAAACGCTCCGGTAAAAAAGCACAATACGATCTTGGCAAGAGAATTTTGAAACAAGAAGTTCGTTACTCTGCCGGCATCTTTATTTTTTATGATGAGAAGCTCGATTTTCGTTTCTCACTTATTTATGATATTCCTCTCTCTGCAACTAAAAGAGACTGGAGTAACTTCCGCCGTTTCACATATTTCGTAAGTAAAGACCAGACAAAAAAAACTTTCCTCAAGCAAATTGGCGAAGGCGATTTTTCTACCTTAGAAAGTATTAAAGAAGCATTTAGTGTTGAGAAGGTTACCAAACAATTTTATGAAGAAATTGCTAATTGGTATTTCTGGGCAATGGATAAAGTTGAATTTCCAGATGATGTTGAAAAAGATAGAGGACAGAGGAATGCTAAAAATCTCATTCGTTTAATTACCAGATTAATCTTTATCTGGTTTATGAAAGAAAAAAATCTGATACCTAAAACTTTGTTTGACAAATCTTTTGTTGATAAAATTCTCAACTACAAAGACAAAACCGGAAGCACATATTACAAAGCAATTCTTCAAAATTTATTTTTCGCAACTCTTAATACGCAAATGAAAAAAGAAGATCCGAAAAGCAGAATATTTGTAGAAGAAGCAGAGAAATTAGGTTACCGAAGCGATGCTTTCTTAGAACAAGGTTACTATCGTTACAGCAGATTTATTAAAGATAAAGAACTTTTTCTTAAGGAATTTGAAAACATTCCTTTCCTTAACGGTGGTTTATTTGAATCCCTTGATAAAGGAAAAGATTTACGAGTTGATTGCTTTTCTGATAATCCGAAAAATGAAACACGATTAAAAGTGCCTGATGAACTTTTCTTTTTGAATGAAGAAATACAGGTTGATTTATCGAACTATTTAGAAAATGGCAGAAACAAGAAAGTTACCGGGTTGCTGGAAATATTAAACAGATATAATTTTACAATTGATGAAAACACGCCGATCGATCAGGATGTTGCGCTTGATCCTGAATTATTAGGTAAAGTATTTGAAAACCTTTTAGCGTCTTATAATCCCGAAACCGCAACCACAGCACGCAAAGCCACCGGAAGCTATTACACTCCACGTGAAATAGTTGATTATATGGTTGATGAATCGCTAATAGAATATTGTAGAAGAATCGTCCCCGATTCTGAAATGGAAAGAATCATTTCCGATTCTGAAATTGTAAGCCCTGAAATTGTAAGCCCCGATTTCGTTTCTGACACATCA
>JBBIRP010000091.1:0-8090 GCA_037441745.1 Ignavibacteriales bacterium | reverse complement strand
TTACTATTATTTTTAGTACAAATATGAAGAAGGGAAAATTGAAAAACAAATATAAATATGGCAACTTGTTAATCGGGGCACATGAATCAATAGCTGGTGGTCTACATAAAGCATTTATTCGAGCAGAAAGTATAGGTTGTAACACACTTCAGATATTCACGAAGAATAGTAATCAATGGATATCAAAAACACTTACAGATAAAGACGTCGAGGATTATAAAATCGTATCAAACAAATCAAAGATAAAGCATGTTGTTGCTCATGATTCGTATCTTATCAATCTGTGTGCATGTGACAATGTTATTTTGAAAAAATCGCGTGATGCATTTGTTGAAGAACTTAAGCGTTGCGATGTACTTGGGATAGAGTATTTAATCTTCCATCCTGGATCCCATTTGGGAAGAGGTGAGAAAGAAGGGATAAAGAAAATTATTGAGTCGCTAAATTTCATACATGAAAAAACTTCTGGAATTAACACCATAAGTGTTCTCGAAACAACAGCGGGGCAGGGTACTTCAATCGGATATAGGTTTGAACATTTAAGAGAAATAATCGAAGGAGTTGAGAACCCTGAACGTATGGCTGTATGTTTTGATACTTGTCATATCTATGCGGCTGGTTATGACATCAGCACTTCAGAAGGTTATTTTAAAACATTAGATGAATTCGACTCTGTAGTTGGGTTGAAAAAGTTAGTTGTAGTCCATGTGAACGATTCAAAAAAGGGACTTGGTTCAAAAGTCGACCGCCATGAACATATTGGAAGGGGTATGATTGGGAAAACATGTTTCCTTTTGTTAATGAAAGATGAACGATTTCGAAACATTCCGAAAATTTTAGAAACACCTAAAGGGAAGGATCTATTGGAAGACAAACGAAATTTAAATATTCTGTATAGACTTGCGATTGGGAAATAGGTATTGGGATGTTTATCTTTAATAAATTATATCACTTGAGGTGATTATGACTAAATCAGAAAATTATATTTTAAAAAAGATCATCAAGAGTCATACAAATGTCGGTGAGTTATTCAAGGAAATTGGAAATGGAAGAATAGAATGTTATGCTTGTGGTCATAGATGTAAAATTGGTGAAGGTAAAGAAGGTATTTGTAAAGTTCGTTATGTCGAAAATAACAAGCTGCATGTGCCGTGGGGTTATGTAAGTTCACTTGCGGTAGATCCAATCGAGAAAAAACCGTTCTATCACGTTCTACCGGGCTCAACTACAATGAGTTTCGGAATGCTCGGTTGTGATTATCATTGTTCATTTTGTCAGAACTGGATTACGTCACAAACCCTGCGGGATCCCCACGCTGTTGCATCGATCGAAAACATCTCTCCTGAAGATATAGTTGCACTTGCGCATAAACACAATACTAAAATTATCACAAGTACTTACAATGAACCATTGATTACAAGCGAGTGGGCAGTAGATGTCTTTAAATTAGCGAAAAGATATAAATTATTAACATCATATGTATCTAATGGAAATGCGACACCCGAAGTCATTAAATTTCTCCGTCCTTGGCTTGACCTATTTAAGATTGATTTAAAAGGTTTTAACGAGTCGAGATATAGAGAGTTGGGTGGTGTTCTAAGACGGGTGTTGGAGACAATCAAATTAGCCTACGAAAACAAATTTTGGGTAGAAATTGTAACTCTGATTGTTACCGGTTTTAATGACACCGATGAAGAGTTGACTGATATAGCTCATTTCATTGCATCGGTTTCACCAGATATTCCATGGCATGTTACTGCATTTCATTCTGACTATAAAATGTTAGATGTACCCTCAACTTCGGTAGGAACATTGATTCGCGCTGTTGAAATTGGATATCAAGCGGGGTTACATTATGTTTATGCTGGGAATATACCCGGTGCTGTTAAAAATTATGAGAATACCTATTGCCATTCATGTAAAAATTTGTTAGTTGAACGTTATGGGTTTATGGTTAAGAATAATTTCATGAAAGATGGATATTGCCCGAATTGTAATTCAAAAATACCTGGTATTTGGACGTTTGAAAATGATGCGAAGTAAAACTCAAATTTATTCTTAGATTGTAAATCATCGGGTTTTTTATTATTTTGTTGTAGAATTAAAAATATTTATGAAAAAGAAGAATTCAAAAACAAATAATAATAGTTTAATAGACTTAACATCATCGCAAGAACACCTCGAGGAGTTCGAGCGTGGCATTGAATATTTTAACAATGGTCAATATCAACATTCATTCGACGCTTGGGATTTGCTGAGCGAATCCGCAGAAGAATTGCAGAAGCAGTTTTTGCATGGGCTTATGGATATTGCTGCTGGATGCCAAAGATTAGTGATTCAATATGATGTAAATGGTGCATTTATGAATTTTTCAAAAGCAGTAGAAAAAATAAGAGTGGAACAATATCGTCCGGAATTTCTCTATGTGCCAGTAGATCCGTTAATAGAATTTATTGAGGATTTTAACCAGAAACGAAAAGAACTCGGTGCAAATGGTAATCGAGAATTGATTCTTAAACTTATTCCAAAGATCCAATTTCACAAACCTGCAAATCCAGATCTACTTATCGAATTAAATGAAATTGTCCAGTCAAGAGGGTTTGTAGAAGGTGTTATGGACTTCAATCTTGGTTATTATTGGGAATCACATGAAATTTGGGAGGATTTAAAAAGGGAACAGACCGGCGATGGGAAAATTTTTATTGAAGCATTTGTACAATTAGCTGATGCATACAATTTTGCAAAATTATCTAAAATAAGTTCAGCTATTTATCTATTTGAAAAATCAATCAAGACGCTAATGATGTATGAAAAAGCTGATTGTAAGTTAGATTTATCAATGGTAATTAAAGATGCACAATCAGTCTTGTATGATTTGAGGAAGTTATCAATAGGAGGGAAGTCCCAATATAGATTTGTTAAAAATCCATCAATTAAAATTACAAATAATTAGTAGCCCAACTCTTTACGAATTTTTTGCTCTATAGAGAAATGTTCCTGTGCAGAAATGTTGAATTCATCTCTTAACCTATCGAGATGTTTGACTTCTTCAGGTGAAAGTGCACCATCTTTCCAAGCATTTCGAACTGCATCTACATAAATTTCTGCCTTAGATGATGATTCTATAAATTGATGTTCGTCTACTGAAATCTTGAATGATGTCGCAATATCGTGTAATAGTGATAAAATTTCGTCATTTGGTTTTCCATCGCTAAAAGCTTTCTTCATGATGTTTTTATAAATATCCAAATAAAATTGGTGAGGTATAGTTCGTGCTTCGTTCAATTGTTCTTCGTCTTCAGCTGATTTCTCATTTTTAATGATTTGTTCTAACTGCTGCGCTTCTGAATGATCTGGTTCAAGCAATAAGATTTTTTGGATTTCGACCAAAGCTTCGCTTAGTTCTCTGCTTAATGTATGGTGTTTAGCCTGTGCTAAGTACTCTTGTATTTTATGTTGGACAGCTTCTTGTCTCCCTTCGTCTTCGGCAGTCCGCACCATCTGTTCTTCTCGTTTCCTTATTCTTTCTTCTTCTAATCTTTTACGTAGTTCTTCTTCAAGTTTTTTCTTTGCTTCTTCTTCTGCTTTCCTACGCTCTTCTGCTTCTCGTTTTTTCCTTTCTTCTTCTTCGATTCTCCTTCGCTCTATTTCAGCTTCTTCTTTTCGTTTTCTTTCTTCTTCCTCTGCTTTTCTTTTTGCTTCTTCTTCTACTTTCCTCTTAGCGATTTCCTCATTTTTTCTGATTTCTTCTTGGAGTCGTAATTTCTCTTCTGCGATTCTTTTTCGAGTTTCAGCTTCCAGTTTCTTTCGTGCTTCTTCTTCAATTCGTTTACGTTCTTCTTCTAATCGTTTACGCTCCGCTTCTTCTTGCAAGCGTTGTGCTTCTACTTCTAATGCTCTTCTCCGAAGTTCTTGTTCGGCTTTTTTTTGCTCTTCTTCAATCCTCTTACGTTCTTCTTCAGCTCGTTTTCTTTCTATCTCAAGTTTTTTCTTTAATGATTCACCCTCATCCGTTTTTAATTCAGTTTTTGTGCTTTGCATAGCTGCAATTATTCGGTCTTTATACGCTCGTGCATAGAAATTCCCTGGATCTATTTCGAGTGCTTGCTCAACTTCTGTTAAGGCACCTTTGAGATCATTTGATTTTAAAAGTTTATCTGCATTTTTTAGAAATTCACTTGCTTGTCGCTTCCGAGCTTCGCTTTCTTTTGTTGTTTCTTTCTTTGGCACTTCTATTCTTCAAATATAGTTATACATGCAATTTTAAGAAATATTATCTTATTTGATCTCGAATGATGGTTGCATATTCAGGACGTTGGAACATATTATAAAAATCTGCATTGACTAACTCGTCTATGCGGTAATTTAATGCAATAGCTTGTCTTAAATATCTGACTGCTTCTTCTTTTTTCTGGTCGTCAAATTCCTTTGTTCTCTGTGAATACATTTGAATAGAATAAATACGCGCTACTCTGTATTTGAAGTCGGCATTCATCGGATCAATGTTTATGAATTTCTCAGCCAGAGCTGAAGCTTCATTAAATCTGCCAAGTCTTGTCAATGTCAAAGCTAAAAATGAAAGGGCATTAGCATCTTTTGGATTCTTATTAACCTTGTCTTGAAGCACTTTTTCTAAGTATGAAAGAATGTCATCAGCATCAATATGCCCCATTAACTGTTTGAGGCGTCCATAATTATACAATGTGATATAATCATCTGGAAAATATGTTATTCTTTGTTTGCAAGCATTAAGGATTCGTTGATTTTGTGTCAGCCGAAGTTCAGGATCAACTAATATAGCATCTGATACAGTAGCTGATAGATATCCTAATGAATCCTGAGCGTATTTTGTTGCTAACTCGTGATACTGCATTGCTTGTTTTGGTAAACCAATTAATTGATATGCATTAGCATATGTTTGGAGTAACTCTATATCGCGAGGATTTAGTTTGAATGAATGATGAAACGCATCCAAGGCATCATTATATTTGCCAATTTTTAATAAGATTTTTCCCCTCTCGAAATCAATATTGGAATTATAAGGACTGAGTGTAGCGGCTGAGTCCAAATATCTTAGAGCAAGAGTGTAATTTTTTTCATAAGCTAATATTTTGCTTAGGGCAATATATCCACGAGTTATTTGTGGGTTAGCAGTTATAGAAGCATCTGCTAAATGTTTTGCTTTAATAAATACAGAATCTCCGCGACTTAACCCTCTTTCAAGTTTTATCGCCAAAACATCGGCTGCGGATGCGAGTCCTTCTGCGAATTTTGGATCTTCCTGTATTGATTGTAAGAATAATTCATAGGCATTTGATAAACTTTCGGGTGTTCTACGGTGTAGTAATTCTAATCCGCGTAAGTAAAAAAAGTAAGCATCAGGCTTTGTGCTTGTGCGTGATATTTTTAGATTAGTTTCGCCTTCTGGAATTGGAATATCAAATAATTTGATTAAACGTTTTGTGATTTCACCCGGTATATCTGCAAAACCCGAAGGTTGTTTTATAATTTGAGTAGACCATAAAATGTTGTTTACTGAATCAATAATCTTCAAATCGAAAGTATATAGATCACCATCTCTATTTATTTTACCGGTTAGGATATATGAAAACCCCAGTCGAAAAATCTCTCGCTCAGGTAATGAAGTATGTTTCGTGATGTTGTAGACTGAAGAATAATTCATTACTGCTTTAGGGGATATAGATGTGAATTTTTCTGATATTTCTTCCGCAATCGAAGAGCCAATGATATTTTCTTCAAGATTGTTAGAATTGCTTGTCAAATTTATTACAGCGAGAGTCTTCGGGAATTTGAATATTTGTCTTGTTATTTGAATAACTACAACTGTTGTAATAATTATCAAAGCAGTAATAATTACGATTGCAGTGGGTAAAGGAATTTTCTTCTTTTTGGGTATAACAGGAGGTGAGACTATTTGCTTTTCTTTTGTTTTTGGTCTAGGTATTTCCTCGACCTTCATTGGTTCTTCTGGTAAAACTGATTCTTTAGCTTTCTTTATTAAAGAATCTAATTCAAGAGCTTCTGAATTGGTCGGGTCATTGACTAATGCTTTGGCGATTTCGACAAGAGCATATTCTAAGTCTCCACTTTCGTAAAACGATCTCGCGTTTGCAATAAATGTTCGAATTCTTTCTTGCTTTTCTTCCTCCTGTTTTATGCTTTCTTCTTCTAGTCGCTTCCGAGCAATTTCTTCTAAATGTTTTTCTTCTTCAATTCTTCTCTGTTTTTCTTCTGCTCTAATTCTTTCAGCTTCTTCTCTTCGTAGTCGTTCTTCCTCCTCAGCTTTTTGTCGTGCTATTTCTTCTTGGCGCTTTCTCTCTTCACTTAATTTTATTCTCAATGCTTCTTCTTTAGCTCGGCGATCTTCGATGTTCTTTTTGATGATCTCATCGATTTTGGTTATGTACTCTTCTTCCATCTTTTTTAAAGAAGCTTCCTCGTGTTGCCGGTCTAATTTTGCTTGCTGAAGCTTTTGTTGGAGTTCATTTTCGGATTTAGCTATTAAGTTATTTACCAATTCGTTCGCACGTTTGGTAATTTCTGTATCGAGCCTTTGAGATTCTTTTTCAAAAGCTTTCTTTTTTGCTTCTGCAATACGCTGCTGTAATTGTTCGTTTGTTTTTATATCATTTGGTTCGTCCACTCTAAGCCTTTCAATTATAAACCTTTAACTGGCAAAATATATTGAAATACATTCGGATTGTCAAACATCGGAAGGAATTTATCACTTTTTTTTCTAAAATAATTTTGAATGATTCAAGATTGATATAAAAAAAACCTTATTTTTTGTGTGTTTTAAAGAAAATTGTATATTCCAATAAAATATAAATCATCTTGATGGTAGTTTATGAGCAAAAAAAATCAACTGATTGGTCTCGATAGGAGATATGATGTCGAAAGAATAGATAAAATCGATGTTAAAGTCTTGATGACGGTACCATACGAGTATAGCGGAAAGAAAGTCGTTGTAAATATCGAAACAGATGAATTCACTGCTGTTTGTCCGTATTCGGGTTTACCTGATTTTGCAACGATAAAGATCAATTATATTCCTTCGAAAGAATTAATCGAACTTAGGTCTCTGAAGTATTATCTTTTATCTTACCGAAATGTTGGAATTTATCAAGAGCATGTCGTGAATCATATTCTAAAAGATTTAGTTAAACTTTGTAAACCAAAATGGATGCAGGTGATCGCAGATTACAAAATTCGTGGCGGTGTGCATACAATAGCAAGCGTTGAGTGGGGGAGAAAATAAATTATTCTAAGAATTATTTTTTGAATCTAAAGATTTACACCGATGTCGCAAATATTCGATGAAGGGAGGTAACATCGAAATAATTATAATCGCAATGATAACAATTGTGAAGTTGTGCTTGACAGTAGGTATGTTGCCGAAATAGTACCCTCCAAATACGAAAATGCCAACCCATGCGATCCCTGCTATGATGTTGAACAACATGAATTTTGTATACGACATAAAGCCGATACCCGCAACGAACGGTGCAAATGTTCGAATGATTGGTATGAAGCGTGCAATCACGATAGTCTTCCCGCCATGATTTTCATAAAATTTGTGTGTTCGTTCTAAATATTCTTTTTTAATAAATCTAATTTCCTTCTTTTGTAGAATTCCTGGTCCAATATTATAACCAATCCAATAATTGACAATGTTTCCGAAAATTGCTGCGGCGGATAAAATTATAAAAAGCCAGACAACATTTAGTGAACTTGTCGCAGCAAGCGCACCAGCCGCAAATAGTAGTGAATCACCAGGAAGAAATGGAGTAACTACTAATCCAGTTTCAGAGAAAATAATCAAGAAAAGTATAAAATACGTCCAATCACCATATGTGTAGATTAAATTGTTAAGATGAACGTCTACGTGCGATATAAAGTCGATTATGTTATTTAAGAATTCCATGCATTTAATGATTTGAATGAATTATACTTGAAAATCGATGGTGCGTAATATAAGGAAATTTAGTGATAGGAAGAAAATGAAATAATTTGTCAATCAATTAATATAAAATCTATCTCACGTTCAATTGGATCAACTCTAATGACCT
>JBBIRP010000090.1:0-8097 GCA_037441745.1 Ignavibacteriales bacterium | reverse complement strand
AACTCTGTGAAATCATAATCACACCGATAACAGAAAGCCCCATTGATATTTCATAACTAATCATCTGAGCAGATGAACGTACACCACCAAGGAGTGGATATTTACTGTTCGACGACCAACCACTGAGTGTTAAGCCATAAACTCCTAAAGATGTAAGCGCTAAAATATACAGAACACCAATATTGACACTTGCAATTTGAAGTTTTATATGATAACCAAAAATATCAATGTAATTTCCAAAAGGTATAACTGCAAAGGTTGTCATCGCTACGAAAATGGAAATTAAGGGTGCAAGGTCGTGTAGAAACCGATTTGCTTTTGCAGGGACTATATCTTCTTTCAAGATTAACTTTAATACATCAGCTATTGGCTGAAGTAATCCTTGCCAGCCAACACGATTTGGTCCGATTCGGTTTTGGATTGCGGCTGAAAGTCTACGTTCCAACAAAACAACGTATGCAACACAGCCAAGAATCACACCCAAAACGATGATTATTTTAATTGTCGTTATCAGAATTTCCATATCAACTCTTTACTTCTACTTTTCTGTGATCAATTGAAAGCATGCATCCGTATAAACCAAGTTGTGAGAAGGAAAGTCCTTTAAATGATGATACGGTTGAAGCAATCTCACTGAATACCTCTTCACAATTCTTGTATTTCCACCTAGCACCTAGTGCAGAAGCTACTGAATTTATTATTCGCCACGATGCGCGAGTGTCACGTTTTGGACCCTGAGTCCATCTATCGTTATGTGCACCAAACTTATCTAAACGACTCAAAGCCATATTATCCAAAACTCTATCGTGTTCCAGCGTCGCGATTGCAGGATAATTTCTTTGAACACGACCTTGATAATTTGTAAACGTACCGTGTTTCTCAGCATAGGTCGAGCTTGCAAGTACAACATCTGCAATCCGTGTTGTCTCATTTTCGTTCGATGCATGTACCGCAAATAAATCTAACTTCGATAAGATTTCAGCGATTTCTGGGTCGGTAGCAATATTGTCATCTAACACATATAATGCCTTAATTTTACCAGCCCGAATATCATTGATAATCGATTCGAAACCCAGATGTGGATTTTCTGGTTTTACTCCTACTTCTTGAGCACCAAGACTATTTGGTGTTTTATCTGCTTGAATTAGAAAATCATCTTTAGAATTTTCTTCTATGTGCCTCATGAAATCCAGCCGCTTCACACCTAAAAAGTTCATCAATTTCACAAGCATATAGTTATCTTCATTCGTAGAATACGCAGAACCGAGGGCTGCAATTTCTGACTTTTTAAATGATTTAAGTTCAAAAGCCAATTTTGCAATTGCTTCATCCCAACTAACCTCTTCAAGTTTACCTTCTTTCCGAATTAAGGGCTTAGTTATTCTATTGTTTGCATTGACAAATTTAAATGTATTCAACCTTCCATGATCACACATCCAATAATCGTTAACATGCGGATTATATCTTGGTGTTAATCTCAAAATCTCATTATTACGAACCCACATTTTAATGTTGCAACCGCGTGAACAGCCAATACAAATTGTGTCAGTAGCTGACATATCCCATACACGAGCTTTGAATCGAAAATCTCGACTTGTTAGTGCCCCAACTGGACAGATATCGATGACATTCATTGAATAAGGATTATCAAGTTTTTCACCTGGAAACGTGCTTAGCATTACATGGTCACCACGCTGTGTAAATGTCAATTGTGGCTTTTTAGCTATTTCATCACAAAATCTGATGCAACGTGAACACATTATGCACCTTTCAGTATCGAGCATAACATTCGGACCAAGTTCAACACGTTTTGGTTTTCGAACCTTATCGAACTCGAATCGGCTTTCACCATCACTATATTTATAAGCATAATCTTGGAGTTTACACTCACCTGCTTCATCACAAATTGGACAATCTAGCGGATGATTGATCAGAATAAATTCCAAAACCGCATTCCGAGCTTTTATCACTCGCTCAGATTTCGTATGAACAACCATTCCGTCGGCAACTTGTGTTGCACATGCAATCACAAGTTTAGGTAATTTTTCAACTTCAACTAAACAAACTCTACAATTACCCGCTACACTTAATTTTGGATGCCAACAGAAATGTGGTATATGTATCCCATTTTGCCTTGCAGCCTGTATAATTGTTGAATTATTTTCTACTTCGTACTGCTTTCCGTCTATTGTTATTTTGACCATTAAATTTTTTATAAATTATCTTTTATAAATTAATAAACTACTTCTTCGCCTGATATACTTTCTTCAAACGCTCGACATATTTTAAGTGAAAATCTTTCAGCTTATTTACAAATTCGATTATCTCATCCTTGGGCGGTAAAAACGTTGTTCTGAAGTGTAGTGTACCAGGGATCTGACCAAATCCCGAACCAGGTACAACGCAAATTCCTGTTTCTTCTAACAACGCCATGCAGTAATCAAAATCTTTTTTTGCTTCGTAAGATTGCCGCTCAATTAGACTCATTTTACTAACATCCACACTTGGATCGTCAGGAAGTTCGAAACGTACAAAAGCATACATTGCTCCTTGAGGTGGTTCAAGAGACATTCCAGGTATCTGATTTATACTATCGCCTAAAATTTGTGCTTTTTCTTTTAAATCGCTGAGAATTGAATCCCGCTCTTCCACATAAGTTTCATAACTTTCGTCTCCAATCTGAGGAGGTGAGACCATTAAAAAAGTTATAATCTGGCCAACAACATTCGCACACAAACTTATTGATTGAAGCTTTACTAACTCAGCCATTACATCCGGTGGAATGTTTCTGAATTCAGTGTATCCACCACGATGGCCACACTCTCCTAAAAATCCTTTAGATACCGAATGAAAACTGAACAACGACACATCCATCTCACCTAAATCATACATCACTTTTGCAAAAGAATAAAACTTAACCTTCTGGTTGTAAACATTCTCCTGATATACTTCATCTGCAAGAATCGAGAGTTTATATTTTTTTGCAAATCCTATTATCATCTTGATATTTTCGTAAGATAAAACAGCGCCTGTTGGATTACCGGGATTAATTACCGCTATAGCAACAGGATTTATCCCTTCTGATTTTGCTTTCTCTATACTTTCAGTAAGAATTTTCTCGTTCAACTGCCAATGTCCTACTTCGTCAATGAAATAACCAATCTGCTTACCACCATACAACCTTATGCTTGCACTGTAAAGTGGATATTGTGGAATCGGAATCATGAATCCATCATTTGTTTTTTTTAAAAGTGCTATCAATGCCGCCTGGACACCTTTACTGGCACCATCAGTAAGGATAATATAGTCTTTATTAGTTGGGATACCATCCCTTTTTTGAATAAAATCTGCAACCGCTTGTTTGATGAATGGGATTCCGCCACTCTGGGTATATGCGCCAGTTCCGTGTGGATGTTTTTGTAAAAATAATTTTGCTTTTTCTACAATATCTTTCGGGTAATGTTTAATAACATCAGGGATATGCATCAATTCAGGATATTCCAACAAGCTTAACATTTGACGAATGTAAGTCAATGGTTTTTGTTTAAGTGCTTGGGGGTTACCAATGTTGCAATAGATTATTTTCCGTCCTTGTTCTTCTAATTGCTGTGCTCGGATAACAATTGGACCACGAACGGCATACTCAGCCTCTAATAAATTTAGATTTAAAGATTGTTTATTTATCATCTGTTGAGAATTGGCTTTTGCGGGAAACTTTATTTAATCATTAAATTTGTTCATCTTTAGACTTCATAATTACTGTTGAGAATTTTTCAACATTTAAAACATCGTTTGCAACCTCATATAATTGATCTTGATTTACTTCATCGATGCATCTTATAAGTTCATCGAGTGGTATGTATCTACCAAAATATAATTCTCCGCTTCCCAATCTAATCATACGATTCGACATATTTTCCAATCCTAACATCATATTCCCTTTCATCTGAGATTTTGTTCGATTCAATTCTGAAACACTAACAGGTTTAGCTTTTAATTTTTCAAGCTCCTTGTAGATTAATGAAATTGAGCGTTCTATGTTTTTATTATCGGTTCCAACGTAAATTCCAAAAGAACCAGTATCGCTCATGAGATTTGCAAAAGAATAAACCGCGTAAGCAAAACCATATTTCTCGCGAACATTTTGAAATAGTCTACAACTCATCCCATCTCCTAATAACGTATTCATAACTAGCAGAGGATAACGCATATTACTTTTTACACTGCAACTAAGAGTCCCCATGCAAATGTAGACTTGTTGAATAGGTTTCTCAATCACCTCTCGTTGAGGTTTGGCACGACGAGGCCCTTGGATTCTGTTTATTTTAATATTCATTCTTCCATCACGATTGAAATATTTAAAAACCATCTCAACCAAATTCTCATGTTTGAGATTCCCAGCAGCGGCTATAACCATCTTCTTTGGTAAAAAATGCTTTTCAAGGTAAGATAACAAATCCCTTCTGGTAAATCTCTTAATATTTTCGGCTTTTCCTATTACAGGAAATCCAAGAGGATGGTGGTAATATACCTTCTGATCGAAATATTCATGAATAATATCATCAGGATCATCTTCAATATTTTTCAATTCCTCAAGAATTACATGTTTTTCCTTTTCAACCTCCTTAGGATCGATCAAAGGATACTGGACAAGATCAGATATGACATCAATGGCTTTATTAAGATGCTCATCGAGTATCCGAGCATAGAAGCAGGTATGTTCCTTAGTGGTAAATGCGTTCATGTAACCACCTACGGATTCAAGACTCCGTGCAATTTGTTGATTACTAAAACGCTGTGTGCCTTTTAATACGATATGTTCAATGAAGTGAGTAATACCATTATTATATTCATCTTCATCGCGCGAACCCGTATCTATCCATACTCCAACTGAGACCGATCGAACATAAGGTATTTCCTCTGTTACTACTCTCACACCATTTGGTAATGTAGTTTTCCTATAATTCACATTCTGTTGGAGATTAATATTTTTGGCAATATTCATTATTGTTTAATGCGCTTTTCAAATAAATTTAGATTTTTAAATCAGAAAAATATACCAAATTTAGATTGGAGAAACAAAAAATTCTGATTGAAAAATTTAGATCATAATAATTTGTTTCAATTTATCTGGATATCCTCGTCAACAAAGACGGATAATTTTTTAACTTATCCATTTCTAAGCATTTCTTTAATTTTTGTCACAACTATATCAATGGCAACGGTATTCTCACCCCCTTCAGGTATAATAATATCAGCCCAACGTTTGCTCGGTTCAACGAATTCAAGATGCATCGGTTTTACAGTATTAATATACTGTTCCATTACCGATTCAATAGTTCTTCCTCGTTCTAGTAGATCACGCCTTATTCTGCGGAGGAGCCTTTCATCTGCGTCTGTGTCGACAAAGATCTTTATATCCATAAGTTGGCGGAGAGCTTTTTCAACAAACAATAAAATTCCTTCTACAATAATAACATCTTTTGGATAGACGATCTTACTCTCTACCAATCGTTTGTAGGTAGTATAATCGTAAATAGGTTGATTTATAGATTGATATTTTTTCAACTTCGAAAGATGTTCTATCAATAAAGATGTCTCGAGCGAATCGGGATGATCGAAATTTATCAACCGAGGTTCTAATCCATCGAACATCGAGATGTCTTTATAATAGTAGTCATGTTTAAGTATAATGACATCAGCAGGATTTAGATTTTCAAGTATTTTCTCAGTTACTGTTGTTTTACCCGAACCAGTACCACCTGCAATTCCAATAATGAGTGGAGATTTCATATTTATTAATATAAAAGAAACTTTTCGTAGAATCAATTTCTAAGAATTGTTTTCCACAGGATGTTTTTTTAAATTCCTATCCATAAAATATTACAACTATGTTAACGACAATACTTATAGCGGCTTTAATCATTTATTTTTTAGAATTAATATTTTTACACTTAGGACTAAAAAAAGCTAATCGCGTCCGAACTACTGAATCTTATGAGCCAACAGTTTCAGTCATTGTAGCAGCACGAAATGAGGAAAATTTCATCAGCGAGTGTATTGATTCATTAGTCAACTTAAACTATCCAAAGGAAAAATTAGAAATTATAATTATAAACGATAATTCAACAGATAAAACACCAGAAATAATTGATTCGTTCGTCAGAAAATATCCATTAATAAAAACAATAACAACGAAACCTGGGATTGGTAATCTTCAAGGCAAGGCAAACGCAATCACCCAGGGAATTGAAATATCAAAAGGAGAAATATTAATTTTCACAGATGCAGATTGTCGGGTGCAACCCGAATGGATTAAACAAACTGTACGATATTTTGTCGACGATGTTGGGATTGTTGGAGGTTTCACACTCCTTGATGCAAATAGAATATTCGATGGGATTCAAACTCTTGATTGGATATTTTTATTTGGGATAGCATCAGCCACAGCGGGTTGGGGAATACCACTAACAGCAATAGGAAATAATCTTGCAGTTCGTCGGATTGCTTACGAACAAACTGGTGGTTATAGAAAAATTCCTTTTAGCGTGACTGAAGATTATGCATTGGTTCAGGCAATTGTACAGAGAACCAATTTTAAAGTCCGATTCCCTATTAACTCACTTGCACTTGTTAAAAGTAAACCCTGCTTAAATATTCATCATTTGTATTCACAGAAAAAAAGATGGGGTATTGGTGGGCTTGATATGGTAACACGTGGTTTTGTAATTATGGCAATTGGATGGATTGCAAAATTCTTATTGATGTTTTCTTTCTTGTTTGCACCTTTAGAGGTCTGGCTTGCCTCACTAATTATCATGGGAGCTGCCGAGACAAGTTTTATTTATATACCTTTAAAGCATTTTAAAACTTTAAAAATGCTAAAGTATACAATCCCGTTCTTACTTTATTTTTTCATATACGTGCTAATATTACCAATTATCGCATTCTCCAGTAAGCGAGTTTCTTGGAAAGAGCGACAATTAGGACAATAAAAATGCCCTCCAAATTAATGAAAGGCATTTAAAAGAAAGGAGATGATAGAATTAAACTCTTGTTCTTGCACTTGCTATATTCAAACGTTTCAATTTGTAACGGAGCGTCTGCTCAGTCATACCTAGAAATGTTGCAGCTCTGGATTGATTATATCCAAACTTCTGTAAAGCACGTTCAATAATTCCTTTCTCGATAACATCAAGGGATTTATCTAAAACAAAATCTTGTCCCGTTGCTATGTTATTTATCATCTTGACAACTTCTGTCTTTTCATCAACCAATTCTGGAGGCAGCATAAAACGACCGCTGTTTGAAAATAATACCGACTTATCAACTACAGCTTTAAGTTCACGGATATTTTCTTTCCAAGGTTGTCTAACTAAAACATCTATCGCATTGATGTCGATTACTAAGTTACTAATCCCAAGTTCCTGACATAATTCATTCGCAAAATGTTTAACAAGAAGAGGAATATCTTCGGGTCTCTCTCTTAATGGTGGAATTTCTATCTTATCGAAATCATTAAGCTTTTGGAACAATCCATCCATTAATTTACGTTTTTCAACTAAACTCTTTAAATTTTCCTTAATTGTTACAATCACCCTAATATCAACAGGTTCTGAATTAGGACTACCTATCCTACGAGTTGTCCGTTCATTCATGAAAGATAAAATTTTCATCTGATTCCGGAAACTTGCTTCTTCTATTTCCTCAATTAATACAGTACCGCCATTCGCAATCTCGAACAATCCTCGCTTAGTAGAATATGGTAATCCTTCCGCACCCTTATTATACCCGAACAATACCATTTCCAATTCTTTATCATCAAGTACTGACAAATTGATTGACATGAATGGTTTATGTTCACCTTCACCTTGACCAACCGAATAAATATTTTTTGCTACCGCACCCTTACCCACACCTGCTTCCCCAATAATCACAACATCCTTACGGTTCTTAGCAAGAGCGTCAATTTGCTTGATGAGATGTTCAATAGCTTTGCTCTTCCCTATTATTGGATATTCCATATTTCCCGTTTTGTCTTCAACTTGTTTAGTTTTTTTATCTTTTTCCATAGATATCCCCTCTAAAAAAATTTTT
>JBBIRP010000089.1:0-8113 GCA_037441745.1 Ignavibacteriales bacterium | reverse complement strand
AAAATAATTAAATTGTTTCACTGCACTTTCTGTTGATGAGAATAACCAAACACGATATACCTTACCGCCGAGATGCCACAATAATTTTTCAATATCATTTGGATTACCCCAATTCAAAAGAGGTCCCTGTGACGAACGTAATGGTAAAAATAAATAAACAGAAATACCAAATATAAAAGGCACAACAATTAAAAATAATTTTCTAAAAGTTTTTCGATTAAATCCGTTTTCATATAAAAACAGATACATCACAGCGGGTATAATGAGTATGGTTGTCATGTGATTTGTAAACGATAAACCAAGTACATATGCAAAAGCTAACCAATAAGAACCCTTCATTCTCAATTCATTCGATACATAAACAGCTTTTAAAAATAAATATAACGTAGCTGATAAGAGTAAAATATGGAGTGAATATACTTCAACTGAAATTGCTTGAGACCAAAATGTCTCTGAAAAACCTAACGTCAATGTCCCAAATATAGCTGGTAAGTAAATTTGGATCAACAATTTCTTATCGATTAAAATTATTTCAGAGTACCTAAGATTTCGGTTATAAAATATTATTGAAATTAAAAATACAAGCAGCCTAAAAAAGAAAAATAAACCAATCGAACAAAATATTCCAGCAAGAAAGTTTAATTGTTGAATAATTCGCAATCCCAATGGTAAATGTGAGAAAACATATCCTAGAATGGTAAATAAAGGGTACCCAGTCGGGTGTGCGATTCCTAATGTATATGCAACTGTAGCTAACTCACCACTATCAATAAAATTTACAGTCGGACATGATGTCATCGAATAAATAATAAGTGATGTGAAAGATATTAATAAACCAAGTATATATTCAAGCTTATTTCGAGTAAATGTTTGAGTTAAATTTATTAACATATCTTTGGATACAGTTTCTATGTAAAAAAAGTTAGTAAAAATTTAATTTAAAAACTAATTAATTTTGAATATAATTTGACAAAAGCTATATTTTTAAAAGTAATCATCTTTTCATCCAAATTATGAAACGATTAATAATAATTCTAAGTATAATTTTTAATATCCAAATAACATTACCTCAAGAGAAATCTTTAAAAAAAATAGAACTTGTTGAAAGCATACCCATCGAAACAAACCTCGACAACCCGGATATTAGAAATACATATGAAGTTTGGGTAGAAATGATCAGTAGTGCTAATTCGTCACTCGACATCGAGCAATTTTACATATCAAACCAAAAAGGTGAGCCTCTTGATGATATTATCAGTACAATAATTAAAGCAGGTGAGCGTGGTGTGACAGTACGGATAATTGTAGACTCGCGAATGTATAAAACATATCCTGCAACAGTTGATATGTTTGCTAAACAAAAGAATATCACTACAAGAATTATCGACTTTGCGAAATTATCCCACCAAGTCGGACAAGTCGGTGGTATCCAACATGCAAAATATTTCATTGTTGATGGTGAAGAAATATTCCTCGGTAGCCAGAACTTTGACTGGCGTTCTTTGAAACACATTCACGAAATTGGACTCCATATTAAAGATAGTATCATAGTGCAAATTTATCAAGATATTTTTAATCTCGATTGGAAGCTTGCAGAAACTAACGATCCGAATGAGATCCAAAATACCTTGAATTATAAAAAGTACGGAGTTTCATCATCATTTTATATAAGTAATGATGAAGAAATGAAAATATTACCAACAATGAGTCCAATTGGATTAATACCCGATTCAACTTTGTGGGATGAAAATCAAATCATAAAATTAATAGATGATGCAAAAAGCAAAATCCTTTGCCAGTTCCTTACATATTCACCCGTTGAAAGAAACAACAATTTTTACCCCACACTCGATAACGCACTACGACGTGCTGCTGTTCGTGGTGTTAAAATAAATATGATCGTTTCGGATTGGTCGAAAAATCATCCGACAATTGATCATTTAAAAAGTCTATCACTTGTTCCAAATATACAGATTAAATTCAGCTCAATACCCGATTGGTCGGGTGGTTACATCCCGTATGCACGAGTAGAACATTGTAAATTCCTCATTATTGATAGTTCAGCTTGTTGGGTCGGGACAAGCAATTGGGAGAAAAGTTATTTTTACACATCACGCAATTTAGGTTTGATAGTTTACAACAAACATATCACCGATCAATTACAAAAAGTATTTTTAAAAAGCTGGGATGGAATATACACAGAGTTAATAAAACCTGATATCAATTATTCTATACGGAAACATGATGAGTAAATCAACAATGGAATTTATCTAAAATTTTCATTACATTATCAGAAAAATCCATCAAAAAAGAATGTTTCCTAATAAATTTCATAATTTTTCAAGATTTACTCATTGATCTGCTTCTTATGGTACCAGGTAGCTTTAGATTGCTTTGACTTTCAAAATAATATTTTGTATATTTCGGCATTCGGGTATACAATCATTAACGTTCATTCAATCATAACCAATAAAATGTACTAAGATCTATAATAATTTAATACATTTTAATTCGTTTTACATTAAAGAAGTTTAACCATTTTTTAAAAGGAACGGATGTTATGAATATTATAAAATCATTAATTATCTATTTATTCATAACTTCAATCCCAAATCTTCTTCAGTCTCAAATCAATTTTTCGAGTAATAAAACGAATTGGGATCTGACGTTATGGACAAAAACAGCTGGACCATATGGTGGAAAGGTAAATTGTATGGAAGAAGGGTCAGGAAGAATATTTATTGGATCTGCTTCCGGCATATATATATCAACAGATTTTGGACTCAGCTGGCTTTTTTCAAATTATGGATTTGATAACAGTAAAATCTTCTACGATATTAAGGATATTAATGTAAATGGAAATAGAGTTTTTACTGTAACTTCAGATGATGTATATTACTCATCAAACAATGGTGATAGTTGGAACAAGATCACCCCTACAAGTTTCTGGTGGGGGAATCCAAATTCTGTAACCACCAGAACAATAGGGAGTGATACATATATCTTTGCAGGTACGAGTGAGGGTGTGTATAGATCTTCAGATTATGGTGTTAATTGGACACAACATAATAATGGTTTATGGGACCAGTATGTTAGAAAAATATTTCATCATAACGGAGTGATATATGTAGCAACACCTATTGGTGGAGTGTTTAGATCTACAGATGATGGCGACAACTGGATGAGTGCAAATACAGGGTTGACGGATTCAAGCATAACAACTTTTTACGCTTTCGATCAACTCATATTTGCAAGCACATCAACAGGGGTATTTCGATCAACAAATAATGGTGCAACTTGGGGTCTTTTAAGTAATTCTCCTAAATATGTAAACGCCTTTTATTACGACGGTAATTATCTATTAGCAACAGGCAGTTATCGTATATATTTTTCAACAAATTATGGTGCAAGCTGGCCTATCACTAAAGATCTTAAAATTTCCTCTGATTATATCAGCACTAATATCAAGGGTATCACGAAGCATCTTTCAAATTTAATAGCCATTACTGATTCGAGAGCAGGAATATACAAATCTACAAACAATGGTGACAACTGGTTCGCCTCTAATTACTATCTGAATGCTAATGCAATAAATTGTTTTGGCCTGGTGTCTTCAACATTATACTGCGGTACTAACAGTGGTTTGTTCAAAACCACAGATAATGGAGTCGTCTGGTTTCCAGTAATCCCAGATTCCAACGGACCAATTGTAAAAGCCTTTATAAATACAAAAGCAGGTATATTTTTGGGTACTCATCAGGGAATATACAATTCCACTGATGATGGAACAACATGGAATAAAACAAGTTTCACTTTATGGACGAACACACTCCTATTATATGGACCTTATATTTTCGCTGGAACCTACGATGGGATATTCAGATCATCGGATTATGGAATCTCATGGGACTCTGTAAATACTGGTCTGAAAAATCGAATAATTACTACACTTTTAGGAAATCCACCATACATTTTAGCTGGTACTGATGGTGGTGGAATTTACCGTTCCAGTAATAATGGAGTAACATGGGATAGTTCAATCACACAACCTACTAACAGATACATTTTATCACTTGCAAAACTTAACAATATTTTAATAGCAGGAGGGCGATATAATAATTGGAACTGGAAAGTTATATATCGTTCAGTAGACGATGGATTATCTTGGACCCCTATTCAACTAGCTGATATTATTTCTCATCCGCCGAGTGTCCATGGTTTTGCTGTTAGCGATTCAACTATTTTTGCAGCTACAGGTAGAGGAATCTATGTATCTAAAGATTATGGCTTCCATTGGTATCAAGCAAACGACGGTCTATGGGAAAAAGTCCTTTCCGCAATCATCGCAACTAACACTCAGTTATTTGTCGGTACGAACAGCAACGGCGTCTGGCGTTGTTCTCTTCAACAAATTCTTGATGTAGCAGAACCAGAGAATGAATATCCTCAATATATTGTACTATACCAGAACTACCCAAATCCCTTTAACCCCTCTACAAAGATACGTTATTCATTAGATAAAAATTGCTTCGTAACTTTAAAAATATACAACATACTGGGTGAAGAAATTGCAACATTGGTAAATGAGATAAAGCATAAAGGATCGTATGAAACAAATTTCAACACAAATAATTTACCATCCGGAGTGTACCTTTACAAAATGACAGCAAAACCCTTAGATAACACTAGTATCTATAATTCAGTAAGGAAAATGTTGCTTTTAAAATGATAAAGAAAGGAGTATGTTATGATAAAGTCAAAAATTTTCATCATAATACTAACTTTCGTATGGGCATTATGCTCATATTCTCAAATCACAATCGTTAGCAATGCTCCATATCTACAATACCATTCCGATATAGATGATAATTATGTGGTTTATTGGAGTAATCAGACCCTATCAAATCAACATATTTATTTATACAAAATATCCGATAGCAGTACGACAAAAATTACCTCAGTAAATAGTGCTAAGGGATATCCAAAAATTTCGGGTAATTATGTAGTTTGGTCAGACATGCGTAGTGGGGATAATGATATTTATTTTTATGATATTAGTCAGCCACAGTTAGGTGATAGACCATTGATTGTTCGTTCATATGATCAAGACGTATGGGATTTTGATGGGACGAAGTTATTATTAATGGATTACCAGGGAGATTTTCCAAATTATAATTTCAGACTCATATGTTATGACATATCTACATCCGAAGAAATTCTGATAAAAGAAGACTTTTATCCCAACATTCATTCGGCATCAATTTCTGGGGACCTGGTTGTTTACGATTACAACAGCGATATATATCTTTATAATTTATTTACTCAAGAAACTACCGTCATTTGTGATAATCCAGCCGAACAGCATCATCCTTCTGTTTCTGACGAACCATTTAATTGGAAAATTGTTTGGGAAGACAATAGGAATGGTGATTGGGATCTGTACCAATGCAATCTATATTACTGGCAGTCGGGTGGACACTTGAAAGATTTTCCCGTCTCATTTTACTGGTGGGAAAGATATAACCCTGTCAGGTCCAATCAAAGAATGCCGCACATTAAAAAGAGTATGCTTGTTTTTACTGATGATATTACCGGCAACGATGAAATTTATTTAATGAATTATGTTAACAAGCTAATTGGACCAGTTACCAGAATATCATTTTCTAACTACATAAATTGTGAACCTGTAACTGACGGGAATAATATTGTCTGGTGGGACGATAAAGATCCAGATCCAAATATAATCTCTGAATCGGATGTATATCTCTGGCGAAGACCTCCTGGTGCTGATCTCTCATTATCTTTTAGTATAAATAACGATAACAATGATATCCAAATTGATCAATTTGTTACTTTTAATATAACAATTAGTAATCTCGGTCCTTCACCTGCATCCAATGTGAACATGTCGGATACAATTTCAACAAAAATCCAGATCATTTCTGCTTCAGCACCTTCAGGTAATGTTACAATCAATAATAACATTGTCTCCTTCAGTTTAGACAACTTACCATCGGATAGTTCAGTTCAAATTACCATCATTGGTAAAGCAGTACAAACAGGTAAAGCAATATTTACTGGTTCAGTCACTGCATCTGAACCAGATTACATACTTCAGAACAACTCAGCAAAGTTAACGATTAAAATTAGTAATAGTCGAAGTATTCAACTTATTACTCAGAACATTGGCGGTCCACCAAAAATCAGAGTAGATAAAAATGGTTTTATTCACATACTAACTTATGAATCCTTCCCCATTATTAGATACATAACAAACAAAACTGGATCGTGGACGATAGATACAGTTGAAAATCAACCATGTTGCGATATTGAACTTAAAGGAGCAGATTTAGATGTTGATGAACAGGGTAATGCTCATATCTGTTATTCGATTCAACCGTATGGTGGAATATATCCTTATATGACACTCTATTATGTGAATAATTCTACGGGGCAATGGACTTATGAGTTTCCGCTGGGGCTGGGCACAGGACCTATCTTCGAACCCAAAATTAAAGTTGACAAAAATAATTTTATACATATAAGCTTCATGACCAATTTATGGTGGGGTGGGAAATTACAATACTTAACAAATAAATCAGGTGTATGGAGTAATCCCGACACTCTTATAGCAACCTACAACTCCATAGCCATGGATGTTGACACCAATGGTTATGTACACTTGATTACTTATGATATAAATAATGGTCCAACTTATATCACTAATTCACCGGATGGAAATTGGCAACAACCCGAAATAGTAGAACCGGGATGGCAGGGTGGTCAGAAAGAAGGAATGTCATTGGATCTTGTGCTCGACAAATCAAACAATCCACATATAAGTTACTCAGGGAAATTTTTTTATAACGAAGATTATAAATATGCCGTTAAAATAAACGGTAACTGGCAAAATTATTTTGTAGATACTTGTGGATTTATGGGAAGATATAATGCTATTACCGTGGATAACGATAATATCCCTTACATTTTGTACACCTCCCCATCGAGAGAGGAATTATGTTATGCTAAAAAGGACAACAGCGTCTTCAACAATTATACAATCACAGTAGATGTTTATAATGATTTATATTTTGATATTGATATTGATAAATACAACAATATACACTATGTGTTTTGTATAGATGATAAGATATATTATGGAACAAACGCTCTATATACAATCAATTATGGTGGAGGAGATGATAATTCTGGGGGATATTTTTTTGCGAATTCGATTTCAAGCGGCGCGCAAAGCCAACCAAGTTACAATTGGTATGATCCTATAAGTTTTGGGCATACCGAAATTACTGATTGGTCATCAGGGAATGCAGACGATGGTTATTTGGGGCCAATCGATTTACCTTTCATCTTTCAGTATTTTTCATCTTTCTACAATCAGATTTTTATAAATTCAAATGGATATCTATCATTTCTCAGAGGATACTTGCTGACTGCCGAAAATAGCACTATTCCAAACGTTTTTGAACCCAATAACTTTATTGCAGCTTGTGCAGGTGATCTAAATCTGGATTATAATCTACATCCAGATTCAAAAACTTATTATGGAATTGTAGAAGATAAATTTGTTGTAACGTTTATTCATGCTTATGCTAAGAATTCTCCAACTGATTACATTTCGTTTCAGATAATTTTGTATCCCAACGGTAACATTTTGTTTCAATATAATGATTTGGAATCTACAACGCCTTTAGCTCCATATTTTAATAACGAAATTTTAATAGGCATTGAGAATGAAACCGGAACAAAAGGAATTTGTTATAGAAACAATGGTGTTGGTGGGCCAATTTTTTCCTCACCGCTAGCTGTAATGTTTGGTAAAAATTCACTGCTCTTGCCTGTTGATGAAGAAACCTTAAATATTCCGACGCAATTCTTACTTCATCAAAATTACCCAAATCCTTTCAATCCATTAACCAGAATCCAGTATCAAGTATCCTGCGTCTCGCATGTAACGCTTAAAGTTTATGATATACTCGGAAACGAAATAACAACATTGGTTAACGAAGTAAAACAAGCAGGGAAATATGAAGTTGAGTTAAATGCAGCTTCATTAGCAAGCGGAGTATATTTCTACCAGCTTCGAGCTGGTGAT
>JBBIRP010000088.1:0-8185 GCA_037441745.1 Ignavibacteriales bacterium | reverse complement strand
CGACTTTTAAAAAATACGACCTTGTTGCCATACCGGTTGTCGATAAAATGGGAAAACTTGTTGGTAGGATAACTATCGATGATATAATGGATGTAATAGAAGAAGAATATAGCGAAGATATGGCAAAGATGGTTGGTTCTGATGCAGAAGAATTAGAGCGTCGTTCGCCAGCTCGAATCGCTCTGATGAGATTACCTTGGGTATTAACAACTCTCGCAATTGAATTTTGTGCGGGGATTGTAATACATTTTTTTGACGAGACTCTTAGTCGAGTAATTCTCCTCGCTTCATTCATGCCAATAATTTCAGCAATTTCCGGAAATACAGGTTTGCAATCTGCTGCGATAATAGTTCGTGCAATGGCAACAGGACATGTTACTTTAGAAAAATGGTGGAAACCTGTCTGGAGACAACTTCAAACAACGTTAATTATTGGGAGTGTTTGCGGGTTTATAATCGGAATTATCGGTAACGTTTGGCAGGGTAAATGGGAGTTTGGACTTATTGTTGGCTTTTCGATGTTCATCTCAGTTAATATTTCTGGGTTTGTTGGTACAACCGTTCCTATGGTATCAAAAAGGCTCGGTTTTGATCCTGCAATCACTGCCGGCCCTTTTGAAACTGCTTTTCAAGACGTTGTTGGCATTACGATTTTCCTATCACTCGCCACAACCTTGCTTAACTGGATAGCATAATCTAATTAAGGAAAACAAATATGAGCAAACTTTTCACATCGTTACCACCAACCGATGCATTAATCATCGTTTTCATTAATTGTCTTTCTATATTGAGCATATTCTTTTTTTTTGGAAGTAGTGCTAGTAATTTAATTGTGGTAATAAATTTAGTTGTAACTATGTTTATTCTAACCCTATCACTTAGCATTAAGGACGATAAGAGAAAATTACTTCGAATAATACATGAATGGTACCCGATCCCCATGATTTTCTTTATCTTTAAGGAGGTACACGTGATAATACAATCACTCGGTAGAGATGATTGGGATAGTTTGTTAATTTACATAGATCGATCAATTTTCGGATGCGATCCAACGGTTTGGTTGGCAAACTATTCTAATCCTATATTAACGGAGATTCTACAAATCTCCTACGCCAGCTATTATTTTATCATGCTAGTTGTTGGTATTGAGTTATATTTAAGAAAAGAATATGAGAAATTTAATTTTGCTGTTTTCACTATTGTTTATGGTTTCGTGCTTTCCTATATTGGATATTTATTATTTCCGGCTGTGGGACCACGATTTACACTACACGATTTTTATTCAATGAATACTGACCTCCCTGGAATTTGGTTAACAAATACGATACGCGATTTGATAAATACAGGTGAATCAATTCCAAAAGGAGCAATAAATGCGATAGCGTTAGCTCAGCGAGATGTTTTCCCCAGCGGGCATACTCAGATGACACTTATTTCGATGTATTTTGCACGACAATATAAAATAAACTCAAGATATATTATTTACACACTGGGTATATTACTTATATTCAGCACAGTCTATTTGCGTTACCATTATGTGGTTGATGTTATTGGCGGTATCTTCTTTATGATAATTACATTGTGGAGCGCACCAAACCTTTTTAAACTAAATGTAAAAATAAAAAGAATCATTTGGTAGCTTATTGATTTTTATGAACACATTTTGTAATTTGAGAAAACAAGAAAATAGATTTTAATCTAAAGGAGCGTCCAGCTGCAATGAAATTATTTTCTAAGCATTTCTTTTCATCTGGGCTAAATTGTCTCTTCTCCCATTTTATCTTTCGCTGCCTTTAAATGATTTTCTCGACCTTGAAAATAATATTTGTTCTATTTTTTACGATTATGATGGCAACTATTGTTCTATTGACAACTATTTTTGATAGAACGGGCAAATGGTTTCATTTTATTGCAAGAGCTTGGGCAAAAACAATTTTGAGAGTCTGCGGAGTTATAGTTCAAGTAGAAGGTCTTGAGAAAATTAATTTTACCCGAAACTACATCTACGTATCAAACCATGCAAGCCAATTCGATATACCAGCAGTTATTGCCTGTATACCAGACAAGATACGAATTGTTTATAAAAAAGAGTTAGAAAAAATCCCGATCTTTGGATGGGGTTTGAAATATGGAAAAACTTACATTGCCATTGATAGAGAAAGATCACATCATGCATTACAAAGTTTAGAGAAAGCAGCAAAAAAAATCCGTACAGGTGCTTCTGTCTTAGTGTTTGGTGAAGGCACCCGCTCTGTTGATGGTAAGCTTCAGCCGTTCAAACGAGGGCCATTTAATTTGGCTCTAAAGGCAGGTGTCCCAATTGTCCCTGTATCAATAAAAGGTAGTTATAAAATATTACCAAAACATTCGTTTAGAATTAGACCCGGAACAATTAAACTTATACTTTCTTCTCCAATTGAGGTAACGAGTACCAATGGGAAGGGATCTGAATTAATTTTAAGAGACAAAGTTTATTCTGTAATAGAAAGGAATCTTCGAGAATGAAAAGGCCAGATGTAGTTGCAATTATTCCCGCGAGGTATTCGTCAACACGTTTACCTGGTAAACCATTAATCGACCTTTGTGGTAAACCGATGATACAAAAAGTATATGAGCAAACCCAAAAAGCTAAACTCATTGATAATATCTTGGTAGCGACAGATCATAGCAGGATAGCTGAGGTTGTAAAGAGTTTCGGAGGTGAGGTTATATTAACACCAACGAATTTAAAATCAGGAACTGATAGAATTGCCTATGCAGCAAGAAGAATTGGATATGGTAAAATCATTGTCAATGTCCAGGGCGATGAACCAATGATATCGCCTAAAATGATAGATGAGGGAATTGCGCCTTTAATTAATGATCGAAAAATTCAAGTTGCAACGTTAGTTAAAAAAATTGTTAAACCCGACGATCTTGTAAATCCCAATATTGTAAAGGTTGTATTAGACAAAAAGGGCTACGCGATTTATTTTTCACGTTCATCTATACCTTTTTATCGAAGTGAATTAAATATTAGCAAATGGCATCAACATTTTACATATTATAAACATATCGGATTGTATGTGTATAGGAAACGATTTTTATTATTATTCACGTCATGGCAAGTATCGGCTCTTGAGCAAGCTGAACAACTTGAGCAGTTACGCATAATTGAGAACGGCTATAAAATTAAAGCGACAATTACCAATAATGACAGTATTCCAATTGATACAATAGAAGATGTAAAACATGTAAGGTCAATTTTAAGGGAAAAGGAAAAATAATTATGAATACAGAAGAAGATCACAAAACATTTTGGGAAAAGCTTCGGAATTTATTTGGTCGCGGTTTAGTCGTAATGGTTCCAATAGTAATTACTTTTTGGGTACTTCATATATTGTTTGAAGCGGTAGATGGTATTGCGTCTCCAGTATTTGATAGGATATTCGATCGCCATATTCCCGGAATCGGCTTTTTAACAATGGTCCTACTAATTTTTTTAGTCGGAATCTTATCTCGCAACTTGATTGCGAGAACTGTATTTAAAACATTAGAACGTTTACTTTCATCAATACCTTTGGCGCGGACGATTTATTCAGCAATGAAAGATATAATAAATGCTTTTCAGCCTGGGAAAAAAGGTAAATCTTTCCGTGAAGTAGTGTTAGTAGAATATCCACAACTTGGCTTGCAAACCATTGGTTTTGTGACAAACGAAATTTCAATAAAGAACGGAATTTCTGAAGAGGAAATGGTAAATGTTTATTTACCCAACCCTCCCAATCCAACATCTGGTTTTTTAGTACTAGTACCTAAAGCAAATTTGAAAATACTTGATATGACAGTTGAAGAAGGGTTGAAATTCGTTCTGTCGGGAGGAATTGTGACAAGTGGAAAATTAAAATTTAAATTATAAAAGATATGGCACGGAATAAAGTCAAATATATTTTCATAACTGGCGGTGTAATATCATCACTAGGAAAAGGAATTGCCGCATCCTCAATAGGTTTACTTTTAAAATCACGCGGCTTAAGAGTAACAATTCAAAAATTTGATCCATACATAAATGTTGACCCGGGAACAATGAATCCTTATCAACACGGTGAGGTATACGTTACAGACGATGGGGCAGAAACTGATCTCGACCTTGGCCATTATGAACGCTTTTTAGATGTTAACATGACGAAGAATAATAATGCTACAACAGGACAAATTTATCATGAAGTCATTTCGAAAGAGCGACGGGGTGATTACTTGGGCGCAACAGTACAGGTAATTCCGCACATAACAGATGAAATCAAACGAAGATTTGAAATGCTTGCTAAAACTGGTCACTATGATGTTGTAATAACCGAAATTGGTGGCACGGTAGGTGATATTGAAAGTCTTCCATTCCTTGAAGCAATGCGTCAATTAATGTACTCAAAGGGTAGAACAAACGCCATCTGCGCACACGTAACACTTGTCCCTTACATAAAACATGCAGGCGAGATAAAGACAAAACCAACACAACATAGTGTCAAGAAGTTGTTAGAGATTGGTATTCAACCCGATATTCTTATTTGTCGTTCTGAAGCTCCACTAACAAAAGATGTCAAAGAAAAAATTGCTCTGTTTACTAACGTTAATCTTGATTGTGTCGTAGATGCCCACGATGTATCTACAATTTATGAAGTTCCGCTCCAATTAGCTGAAGAAGAAGTTGATGAGATTATTTTAGAAAAACTTGATTTGACATGCCCAAAACCTAATTTAAGAGAATGGAAAAAATTTGTTGAACGCGTAAAGAATCCAAAGACTGAAGCTCACATAGCTGTATGTGGGAAATACACTGAACATCAAGATGCATATAAAAGCATTGCTGAAGCGTTTGTCCATGCAGGAGCGGCAAATGATGCAAAGGTTAATATTAATTGGATAAGCGCTGAAGATGTGGAGAAAAATGGAGCTGAGATATATTTAAAAGGAATCTCCGGTTTACTTGTCGCCCCTGGCTTTGGCGAAAGAGGTATCGAAGGAAAAATAAAGTCAATAAAATATGTCAGGGAGAAAAAAATACCATTTCTCGGTATCTGTCTTGGTTTGCAATGTGCTGTTATTGAATTTGCTCGAAATGTCTGTGGTCTGGTCAATGCACACAGTACAGAGTTTAAACGAACAGACCAAAATGTGATCGACTTGATGTTGGAACAAAAAAATGTGACAGCCTACGGTGGGACAATGAGACTTGGTTCATACCCCTGCAATATTTTGAAAGGTACCAAAACCTTTAAAGCTTATAAGAAAGAACTTATACATGAACGTCATCGGCATAGGTATGAGGTTAACAATTTTTTTAGAGATATTCTCTCCGAAAAAGGGATGGTATTTAGCGGTATTTGTCCAACAAACAATCTCGTCGAAATAATCGAACTGCGTGATCATCCTTGGTTCATTGCAAGCCAGTTCCATCCTGAATTGCGATCAAGAGCAACAAGTCCGCATCCATTGTTTCGGGAATTTGTGAAAGCTGCTATTGTTTATCAAACAAGCTAGTGGAGTAATTCTTAACCAATAACTCATGACATACCACTTCGTTTTCTAATGAACCATTCAATTCCAAAGATTAGTATGATTATCGCTGCAAGATATTTCCAATTCCATAGTTCCACATCCCTTGAATGAACTAATTCTTTCGATGAAAAGCTTACTTCTTTTCCCATTTCTTCAGCGACCTTATAGGCATCATTTACATCATAGTATTTTCCCCCCGTTCGATAAGAGAGCTGTTCAAGAAATGATTTATTCATTTTGGTTTCAAAATATTCCAGATTAGTAGGCCCAATAAAAAATTTACCCTTATCTTCACCGAATACTTTCCCATTTAACGAAGCATGACCGCTAAATGAATAATCTCCTTCTGTTAGTCCATCAAGTGTCCCTTCATATCTTCCATTTCCCAAGGCATTTAATGTAATCCGAATTTTATCATTTGCTTTAGTTAATTCAATTATGACTTCAGCATTGTCAACCGGTTTAAATTGTTCATCGTAAACTTGAGCTGTAAAAACAATCGGTTCTAATGTTGAATAATACTCCTTTGCAGTTGTTATCCGAACATTTCTCTCGTCTTCGATAGTTGTTAACCACCGGATTGAATTCGTGACAAAGAGCGATAATAAACGGTCTATTTTCGATGTTCCTTGAGTTAGTAGTTGCCATCTCCATAAACCATGGCCAGTTATTGCTATAGATTTTTGTCTACCAATATTCCGTATTGCAATTAAAGGTTCGTTTAATGTAACATTTTGGACTTTTATTAATGCTAATACATCAGATTCTGGTTTTGATTTAAATATCGTTTGTGTTTTATAAATTGGAGGGAGCTGCTGCCACTCCTCGATCGTTATATTATTTTCGAGTGTTATCAATGGATGAAATTTTTGACGTTCAATTACATTAGGATAAACAAATATTTCTGTCGTTGAAATATTGGACCAACCAATTGGTAGTACTGAATCGAAATATCGAAGTTTATCATAATTCGTTGATTTGCCGTTAATGAATAATACGGGTTTCTTATTTACATCAATAATTTCTTTTAACTGATTGATAATATTATCGCTCGTTAAGTTGGATGGAAATCCAATAAATATAAAACAATCAGCACCATCTAAATCTGATTGTGATACATCTCTTTCATAAAACTCGTCGGTTCGTTTTTCAACAAATGATTTAAGCGTCACTTGCTTATCTTCAATCAACGCTTGTCGGATAGCTGGAACATCAGGCGATGGCGCCCCTGAGAATAATACTACTTGCAATTTACTTCTTAATACTTTAACGTTAACCGATTTTAGATTGTTTTTGTTTGTAAGTTCTCCGTCAAATTCTGAAACTTTTATTGTATACTTTTTAAACCCTTCTTCTTTGGGTTCAACATAAAATCGAAGTGCATAATCTCTAACGTCATTTTTTAAATAAATCTTCGCCTGTTCTATTAACTTTGAATTTTCAACTAATTGCACTTCAGCATTAACCTCGTTGTACCCAATATTTTTGACTATTACATCTATTGGAAGTCGTGATTCAGCGAATGTAAGGTTATTCGTTATTACTTTGTCGATTAAAATGTCCTTTTGCTCGTTCGTATCTCCCACTCCAATTGTATAGAAAGGTATTGCCGATTTTTCTGCATTATAAATTGGATTTTTCCCTATATTATAATTACCATCTGTCAATAAGACTACTGCTTGTATGTTCTCCTGTTGTAGTTTTTCATTTAATTCCCCCAAAACTTTTGATAGATCAGTTATTTCACCAGTGAAAAAACTTGTATCTATCGAGTTAATATCTAATGGGGAAAGAGCAGAAGAAAATTTATAATAAATTGGCTGAGCTTTTGAAAGTGTTCGAGTAATAACTTTATCTTTTAAAATTTTAATTACTGCCTCAGCACGACTTTGGCGGATATCCTTAATATTCATACTTCGTGAATTATCAACAAGGACTGCAACTTTTGGTGGAATTTTTTCATTATGGACAAATCTGATTATTGGTTCAAACAAAATTAACGCAATGAGTGAAACCGAAAAAGAGCGAAGGATCGAAAGCAATACACGGCGTGAAAAAGGAAGTGGAGGTATAGTATAACGATAAAATAAAACACTTAACACAATCAATACAATTACTACGCAAATAAATAAAACACTGCTTCCATTTAACGATATTGATACTTTATCTAACATTAAATTTCTAACGGATTATTATCATCTTTCTGGTTATCGAGAAATTCGGTATTGACAATCTATAAAAATAAACACCACTTGGGAGATTATGAGCTTCGAAAATAACAGGCAATCTTGACTTATAATCACCAGCATCTTGAATTTCGTCAACCAAAGTTGTAATTAATTGTCCAATCAAGTTATAGACTTTTAAAGTCACGTGAGTTCGATAAGGTAAATCATAAGTAATTTTTGTACTTACGTTGAAGGGATTCGGATAATTCTGTAATAAATTAAACCATTTCGGTATCAAACTTGGCAATTGTATATTTGTATCACCATAATAAAATTTCCAAAAGTTTGCCTTAATGAGAGGTGGACTCTGATAATTTTTCCCTGAACTATCATTTGCTGTGATGTAAAAATGTATAGGCGTACCAACCGGTTGTTCAGGAATTAGTACGCTATACTTACCTGAGGTCTGATAAATATAGGAT
>JBBIRP010000087.1:0-8326 GCA_037441745.1 Ignavibacteriales bacterium | reverse complement strand
ATTTCATGAGTGTATGAATATAGAAGTATAACTTTAAAATTGCAAGCGGTACATCATTTCTTGGAAGAGTATATTTTCAGTTTCTCTTCAGCATCTTTGTTATTGAGTATTGCCGAACGCTGAAAAAATTCAAATGCTTTTTTCTTGTTCCCTCGTTCCTCGTATATACTACCGAGATTATAATATGGGTCTGAATAATTTGAATCTAACTCTATTGCTTTATTGAAATAATGGATTGCGGTATCATATTTTCCTTCTTGTGCGTAAACACTTCCCAAATTATTATAACCATGCTGATAGTATGGTGTCAATAAAATTACTTTTGCGTAAAACTTTTTTGCATCTTGAAGTGCGCCTTGAGAAAACATCAGATTGCCCATATCAAGACAGTAAGCAGAATATTCTGCTATTGCCAATGTATCTTGAGGTATTGTTGTTAGAAGTTGTTCATAAGTATCAATAGTTTTTCTAATCCCTTCAATTCCAAGATTTTTTGCATTGATAATTACGTTTCTATAACCTTGAGCATCGTGCGGAAAATTTTTTATATATCGTTCCCATATTTCCATTGCACCTTTTGTGTCGTTTATTTGATGAAAGTAAAGTGCAAGTGATAGCGTTGAGCTGTAATAGCCATAGTTTGAGAGCAATCTTTTGTCTAGAATCGTTTGATAACGATTTATACTTGAATTTCTATTTGAATTGACAAGTAAAAAAGTTAAAGTGCTTAGACAGGTCATGATAATAATGAGCAAAGCGATGTGTCCTTTATTTTCTATATTTGTTTGGAAGAAAACGTAAGTTGCATAGATTGCGACCAGAATAAAATATGGAGAAAATATATCCCAATCTTTCGACATTCCAAGGTCGAATTTAAGAATAAAAATAAATATAAGTAGTGGTATCAATGATAATATAAAAAACTTACTTTCTATTGATTTGAAGAGTAAAACTCGTGCTTTAAAAAATGTTATAAGTAAGAAACATATTGCTCCCAAAGCCATTAGAATGAGGTAATTAAATAAATCTATACCATGGTAAAAAGAGAATAATGTGTAAGGTTCTGTGTATCTTTCTATGAAGTTGTTGCTGAAACTTAAGGGTAAAAAATGACTATGCGGAACCCATGCATAATACTTTTCTAAATTGAAATTTATGATCACAAGCAGTATTAGAATTAATATTGATAAAATGCCAATGGCTTTTATTATATTTTTGATCCCGTTAGTTTTATACTCTCGAGTACCCAAGTAAACAAGAGAAGGCAGTAATAAAATACTTAGATAATGAGATAAAAACAATATCAAGAAGGTAATCGTGGGTAAAATCAAAGACAATCTGCTTCTTAAGTATAAAAATGAAGCTATAAGGAAAAGCGACAAAGTTAATAAAACAACGCCATAGGTCTCAATGTAACCAAAAAACAATTGAATGTAGGGTACCGATGTTAGAAATAAAAATGATAATAACTGGTGCTTAGGTTCATCAAAAACTAATTTAACTAAATAAAAAATTATTGATATAAATATAATTACTAAAAAAATATCTGCAACAAGAAAAGCATTTAATAGTCCTTCATAGGAAGAAATTTTGAACAAATTTACTATACCCCAGAAATAAAATGTTGAAAGTGGTTCATTCCTTAGATCGAGAGGGGTGCTTCCGCGTAAAGCTTCGGAAAAATTCTTGACGATGTAGAAACCATCACCCAAAAGTGGTATGCTGACACGAAATGTTAAGGAACAAAGAATAAATATGATGATCAACGAAGCGACGAGATAGTATGGTTTAAATAGCCAAAGATTTTGTAATGATCTAATAAATCCCATTTTGTGGTTTCGTGAAACATAGATTATTGCCGTGATTGTTATGATTAAATAAATAGTCGTAAAATATTTTGGTAGGAAGCCTAAAAAATGAAATCCCCAATTTGTGCCACTTGGGTAGATTAGTCCAATAAATTCTAACCCAATGAAGATTGACACAAATATGATTGTGAATTTTAAGTAGTTTTTTATCATATATTTTCTAAGGTATTAAGGGATAACTTGACATATGTATTTATACGATGGACCGCATTTTGGCTGTTTCCAATTTGAAGCCCGAGTTTTCGGGTACATCTAGAAAAATTGAATGGAATAAAATAATTTTGTTATTAAGATAGAAAAAATCTTCTGAAAGTTCAATTTTTTAAATACGTGAGGGAAAACACAGCATACCTAAATAACTTTTATTTTATTAAAACTGTAAGCTGATGCCTCCACGGCTTACAGTAATGTTCTGGGGAAGCCCGGTGCGAGAAAGCGCCGGGCTCGATTTTTTATAATTACTCGTAGAGAAGTTCAATGTATTTTTTTGCACTTTCCCTCCATTCGAACCTTGCCCTTAAGGCATCTAATTTTATTTTTTTCCACAGTTTTTTATCGTTGTGGAAAATATTAATTGCTTTCTTCGTTGTATCAACCATACTGTCTACTTTTTCTTTTATTGAATCCCCCTTGAATTGAAAACCATTGACGCCATCAATTACAGTATCTTTTAGACCTCCAACTGCATGCACGATACAAGGTTGTCCTTCACGCATTGCTATCATTTGACTGATTCCACACGGTTCAAATGAGCTGGGCATTAAGAAAATATCTCCACTTGAGTAAAGTAATTGAGCAATCTTTGTAGAGTATAATTTTAAGTAAATCAATCGTTCATATTGATAAAAAGCTTTTATGCATTTATCCTCATATTCCTTCACGCCATTGCCTAAAAGAATATAAAATCCATCGTACTGCTTTAAAATATTATTTATTATTTCTATTGCAGTTTGTGAGTTTGATCCTTCTTCGAACAATAACCTTACCTTTTGTTCTGTAACACGTGTTACGCTTGTCAATATGACATTCGGTTTTGCTGATTTATAACTTTCGACTCGAGATGTTACCTTTGCAAAAAGATCTTTGGTATTTTTGTCATCAAACTGTTTTATTTCTTCTAAAATAGATGTACATAATTCCTGAAATGTCAAGTGGTTAGTTGAGATACGTTCAGGATATTCAATTCCATTTAAAATTCCGAAAAGCCGATTTTCATTTTTTGCTACTTGCAAATGTTTTTCAAGGCCCTCGCCACCATAGAAGCAATTCCTGTGATCACTTTTTTTCAGAATTTCTGTCGAGTATGAAGGAGATACCGTATTAATTTTATCTGAGAATTTAATTGCAGCTATCAATGGTGTAAATTGTGGAATTTTAAAGCGGTGATCTTTCAATGATTTGATCCATGATGAATTATGAAAAAGTTCGGGAAACCATTGCTCCACAGATGCATATTCACCAAACATCGGTCGGGTGCCTTGATAACTGAGATTATGAATTGTAAAGACATATTTGAATTTTTTTAGATGTTGGAATCCGGGGTGAAGCTTGTTTAATAAAAAAAGTGTACCGGTATGCCAATCATGTAAATGGACGATAGTTGATTGATCATAACATTGGAGATATTTCCCGATAGCAGAACAAAAGAGAGCAAACTTAGTAGCATCCCGTGCATAGGGTTGACCAGATGGATCCTGACTGTAAATTGGATTACCTCTGATATCTTTATGTTCAAAAACTAAATGTTTAACGTTTTTCATAGGCCGTTTAGCGGTTACTTCCCAGATTTCTCCTTCTTCCTTCTCTCCACCGAATGGGAAAGATATTTTTAATAAGAATTTTGATGGATTGGCTTTGTGTAGGAATCCATAGGAAGGATTGATGATTGTGATGTTCAAGCCAAAATCTGCTAAGGCATTTGGTAAATCTCGAATAACATCCCCAAGCCCCCCAACTTTTCCATTTGTTAAAGAATCATTTTCAGCGGCAAGCATGATGATATTTGTCCCAAGCTTCAGCATAGATATTTATTAAATAGTGGTATTATCAGGGATGATTGCATTTTTAATAACGATAGTAATCCCATTTCTTATAGTGTAGCCTTCCTCTTCGTTATCTAAATATTGTTTTTTCCGTTTGTTAATAATTTTTACATTCTTACCTATACGAGCATTCTTATCAATTATTGCATTTCGTATTATTGTATTTTCTCCAATACCGATGGGCGGTATACCGTTTTTTAGGTCGGCTTCTCTCTCAAAATCAGATTGGTAGAAATCGGCTCCCATTATTAATACATTTTCAGTTTGAGAATTTTCTTCCATAAGAGTGCGTATTCCAATTATAGAATTTATAATATGTGAACTCCTAATAACACATCCGTCTGAAATCATCGAGTTTTCGATTTGACTATTCAGGATTTTACTAGGAGGTAGAAACCGCGGTCGTGTAAAGACCGGGAATTTCTCATCGAAGAAGCTAAAATCAGGATTTGGTTGTTTGACAAGCGCTAAATTTGCTTGGTAAAATGATTCAATCGTGCCGATGTCTTGCCAATAACCACGAAATATATATGATTGAACTTTATAATCTTTAATCGCTTCTGGGATAATATGTTTCCCAAAATCAGTATGAAGGGGATATTTTTCAAGTAGTTCAGAGATAATTTTTCTCTTAAATAAATAAATACCCATCGAGGCAAGAAAAGATGTTCCCCATGTTGAAGCATCAACGAAACCTAAAGATCTTGTATCCACACGCATTTGTTCTAATGCTTCACCTGTTGGTTTTTCTTTAAATTCGATTACTCTTCCCATACTGTCTATCTTCATAAGTCCAAAACTCGAAGCATGATGTTCTGCAACTGGTATGACGGATATACTGACATCTGCATCTGTTTCACGATGAGATTTTAGAAAAGCTTTATAATCCATCTTATATAAGTGATCGCCTGCAAGAACCAATAAATCAGTAGCTTTGTGTGGCTCGATCACCCATAATATTTTTCGTACTGCATCAGCCGTCCCTTGAAACCAATCAGGGCTTACAGTTGTTTGCTGTGCAGCAAGGACTTCAACGAAACCTTTCATAAGAGGAGAAAAAGAATACGCCGTTGAAACATGCCTATTCAAAGATGCAGAGTTGAATTGTGTCAGCACAAATATTTTTCTTATGTCTGAATTAATACAATTACTGACAGGTATATCTATTAGTCTGTATTTACCTGCAAGGGGTAGAGCGGGTTTAGCTCTGAGTTTTGTTAATGGATAAAGTCGTTCCCCACGGCCACCTCCGAGTATGATTGCTAAAACATTATCCATATTTTAACTCCCTCCAATTGTTGTTCTTTTGAATATTTCAAATTTGTATTTTGACGTTTTTGATTTCTTCAAAAGATTTTTATAAAGCTCAAATGCAGTATCTATCTGTTCGGATTTTAAATCTTTATTATCAATTAAAAATTTTACAAAAGTCCAATTAAGCATTGATTCGAATCGCTCCTTGTTGAAATATTTTATATTATTGTATTCATGGAGACCGATGAATTCGTGAACACCTTGGGAATTGAAGAACTTCTCTACTGTCTTTGGTTCGTATGAAAATAAAATATAATCAGAAAGTAGAAATTGAATCAAGTTGATTATTTCTTGGATTTGAACATCGTCAAAGTTCAAACTTTCGAGTATCTCTCTAAGTGCCTTGTTAAGCCGCAGTGTATCATAAGTTTTGATTTTGTCGAAGGGATTTAGACTTTGTAACATTAACCATGTAAAAATAATCAATTGATTGTACACATCAGAAAAGTTAATTATCCATGATCCATTATCATTTATTAAATTTTGTAAAGTTAACTCTTTAACGGATTGAATTTTAGTTTTAAATTCCCCAACTATATCATCCACTTCCCATGATGTATTTAATAAAGCTTTTACTTGTTGTACCAACTGATGGTAATGATTGAAAATATTTTCAATTGGTTCATCACCGACTTGCTGTTTTGTTTCATCAGAGAAACAAAATCTGTGCAGTATATTTAATTTTTCTTGATTTATTAAGTCAAAAAGTTTTAAATGGATAGGAAATACTTTTACCATCCAAAATTCCTCTTGGATGTTTGGTACTCCTTTGCCGTGTAAATGTTTTGAGAGTCGCTCATATTCTTGGTTTACATCATGAACTTCCAAAAAATCTAAAAAGATATGGTATTGAAATGCTTTCAATTCGATCCTGAGACCACGATTGTGCAAATCTTTCCCTGAGCGTATATATTCAAGTTTTGTTTTATAGTCCCTGAAGATGTAGAACACATCATCAGCGTTTGATAACTCAAGCGCCTCGGCAAGTGTGCGGTAGATGATTTTAGGATTATCTGATGTGCCTATGTTTCTACCGACGGAGTTTTTTATCCAACCTGATACTTCATCGTATTTATTATGGAAACAAATTATTGCTCTTTCATTACCTGATTTGTTAGAAAAGGCAAAAACGTTTTCATTTAAATTTCCATTATTGTCAATAAAATTATACAACTCAAAATTAGACATCTGGCTGAATAAATATCGTTTTCTAAGTAGTGGAAAGATTTCTTGCTCATGGCGTTGTATCAGATATTGGTCTGGAACTTCGTTATAGTAGTCGCGTTTGTATTCCATACCATATTTTTCTGTATACCCTTCAATTTGTCCGTGTGCGAACATAGGTAGACCTGGTAATGTAACCATCATTAGTGCGGCGCCGAAGTATTTATCGTCTTTACCAAATTGAGAAATAGCAGTTTGTTCATCGGGATTACTTAGAAAATTGACGTAACGTTTTAAAATCTCAGGATTATAATGTAAAGTATTTATTATTAACTCTCTATATTTTTTATTTTCCTCTTTCATCAGCATGTGCATGAAAGCGCTATTATAAACTCGATGCATACCGAGTGTTCGAACAAAGTATCCTTCGAGTAGCCAAAACGCTTCAGCAAGTAGTAAAGTATTTGGCATTTCTTGGTTGATACGGTCTACAACTTCTCTCCAGAATTCGTTTGGAAATAATTTGTTAAACTCACTTCTCGATATTCCAAAATCGGCACGAGAAGGAATATCACCACCACTTCCGGGTTGGGGGTACCAGAGGCGTTGAAAGTGCCTTTTAGTTAAAGTCATAGCAGCGTCAAAACGAATGATCGGGAATTTCCTCGCAACATGAAAGATAGTCTGTATGACCGCTTCTCTAACTTCAGCTTTTAAGAAATCTAATTGTGCGGTGTCATTCCACGGCATGTGTGTACCATCATTGCCGTGGTAGATGTAGCGTATATCGGCATTTCTCTTATCTATTCTTTGGAAAACAACAGCAGCATCGCTCTTATTCCAGTAGCCATCTTCAATTCTTATTTCGATGTCTGGATTTTCAGATAAATTTCCACCCGTAAATTTATAATTTGGGAAAGGTGAATAATCTAATTGTATAAAATATTCTGGATGTTCTATAATCCACTTTGAATAAATTCCCATATGGTTGGGGACCATGTCGCCAGCGAGTCGAATTCCACGCTGCCATGCACGATTACGCAAGTTCTGAAATGCTTCATCGCCTCCAAGATCGGAAGCTATTTCATAATCATAAATTGAATAAGCTGACGACACTGCTTCTGGATTTCCTGACCATTGTTTTATTTTTTGAGAAGCTGAGCTTCTTTCCCAAATTCCAATCAACCACAATGCAGTAAAATTCCAACGAGCTAATTGATCTAATTCTTCATCGGGAATTTCATTCAATTTAGTTATCTGCCTTTTATATTTTTTGGAAAGTTGATTTAACCAAACTTGTGTGTTCTTTGCGAGTAACACTACATTTGGCATCCAGTCCCAATCAGGAGTGAAATGTTCTAAATCGAGTAATCCTGTATCTATCAAATCGTGATATCTGTATGTTGGGACAGGAGGTGCAGGTGTTTCTCCTAAAGAAGCAATCCTCATATCCTCTTTAATTAAATCCTCTGCACTTAAGATTTTCTTTAAATATTTTTCCGATAAAAGCATTCCCCAATTGATTTTGATATAATCAAGTTGACCTTTAAGACTATTTGGACTTGCAAGTATTGGTGCACGTAGTAAATCAAATATGTGTTGGTCATGTGGTCCAAATCTTTTTTCTTTTTGAAAAAATTTTTCTAGCTCTTTTATTAAGATAGAGTATGCTGTATTTTCTATTAAATCTTTATCATCGAATAATTCTTTAAAATTGCTGTTTGCCGGATTAAAATTACAAAAATATAAAAGAATTAATTCCTCTAACATAACTTCGAGATTTTCTTTATCGCCAACCGATGAATTGATATAATCTTGGAGTGTATTTTTGCCAAGATAAACAACGAGAGGCGGAAAAAGTGTCCCAAATCTAAGCAATGTTTCATTTAGATTTTTAGGATTTAACTTTTTCTTTATCGTAAATAAAGCTCTTCTAAA
>JBBIRP010000086.1:2304-8399 GCA_037441745.1 Ignavibacteriales bacterium | reverse complement strand
AGATATAATAAAACAATATGCATCTCGAGTGATCGAAGTTTATAGCGAAGGCAAATCCCTTCTTTCACGTATGTTTTCTCTTATTTATTTTGGAGATTGGGTAAGTTATTACCTCGCAATTCTAAATGGCATTGACCCAACACCCGTAAAAGTGATTGACTATTTGAAGAATGAATTGGGGAAGGTTTAACCAAGGTAAAATATACTACATACTTAAAATCGATAACTAAACGAAGATTGAATATGCTGTAATTATTGTCGGAGAATTGAAAGGATCTTGCGTTAGTAATTCAAATTAATCAAACGGATGAGCGAATTAAATCAATGTCTTGCAAATTTGTTATATTGTTATTCCTATATTCAATTTTACAATTTCCTGCTTCGTCTCAATTTTTTTACTTCGGTCGGAACAAAGTTCAATATACAAGATTCGATTGGCATGTTTTGAAAACAGAACATTTCGATATTTATTATTATCCCGAAATGGAAGATTTAGCCAAACGAGGTGCTTTTTTAGCTGAAGAAAGTTATAATATACTTGAAGAAAAATTTGTTCACAATGTTACTCATCGCATACCCCTTATCTTTTATAGTTCACATCTCCATTTTGAGCAAACTAATGTAACCCCCGGGTTGGTGCCAGAAGGTGTTGGAGGTTTCTTCGAGTTCATTAAAGGTCGTGTTGTTATTCCTTACAACGGTTCTATGTGGGATTTTCAGCATGTTATTAGTCACGAGCTCGTGCATGTATTCATGCACAGCAAAATTAATAGAATATTGTCGGACCATCGGATGATGCAAGATCGCTTACCACCTCTTTGGTTTGTTGAAGGATTAGCCGAGTACTGGTCGGTTGTCTGGGACTCTCAAGCAGAAATGGTAATGAGAGATGCTGTGATTAACAACTATCTCGTTCCATTAAGCGATATGAACAAAATTTATGGTACTTTCTTGATGTACAAAGAAGGTCAATTTATTTTAAAATTTATTTCAGAGCATTATGGTGAACACTGTATCCTTCAATTAATGGAAAATTTCTGGAAATCGGATAATTTTGAAACTGTCTTCGAAAAAACTTTATTCAAAAACTATAAACAATTTGATGATGAGTGGATATATTCAGTGAAAAAGAAATATTATCCTCTGCTTGCAAATTCGGATCAACCAAGCGGAGTAACTAAGATAATTGTTGGTGAAGGTTTTAATTTAAAACCTGTGTTTTATAAGTTTAAGGATCGAAGAGAAATATTTTTCATTGGAAATCGTTCAGGTTATACAAGCATTTATCGTATTGATCTTGATAGTGCTTTAAATAATCAGTATTACGAACCAACTCTTGTTCTCACAGGCGAAAAAACTGATGAATTCGAAGCATTTCATCTCTTTCAAAGTAATTTGGCAATCTCAAATTCAAACTTACTTGCCTTCGTGACTAAAAGTGGAGAGCACGACGCAATTCATATTTATGATATAGAAAAGAAAAATATTGTAGAAACCTTTCGTTTTTATGATGTTGTATCAATCGGATCCATATCTTGGTCAAGCGATGGAAATCGTATGGTTCTTTCTGCAATCGATAAAAGCGGATCAAGCGATCTATATGTTTTTGATATCAAATCTAATGAACTTCAAAAATTAACAAACGATGTTTATGATGATCGCGACCCGGATTGGTCTCCCGATGGTAAAACGATTGTATTCACGTCTGATCGTACGCCGTTTGGTAATAAAGGTAAATATAATTTATTTTTCTATGATTTAGAGACAAACAATATTAAATATTTGACTTACGGAAATGAAAATTATTACACCCCCCACTTCTCATCAGATGGAAAGTCTTTAATATTCTCTTCTGATTTTGGTGGAGCAAGAAATGTTTGGTTAACTAAATTAAATAATGAATCAAATTATCAAGAGATGAAAAAAGTGACTAATTTTATAACAGGGGCTTATGATCCGATTTGGGCTGATAGCGATCTTGTTTTCACTGGATTCGAAAATTTTAGTTTTCATATTCGGTTGGTAAAAAATTTACATGATGCATCTGACTCTTCTAATGCAATTTATCCATTAAATTTTATTGTTGATAAACCTGTGTGGCAACCGTATGTTATTGAAGGTAATGCTGAAAAAAAATCACTGAGATATACAGAAGAATACAGTTTAGATGTGGCACAGAGCCAAATTTCTACTGATCCTGTTTTTGGAACAGCAGGCGGGGCATTCATTTCGTTAAGTGATTTACTAGGAAATGAAGAATATAATTTCCTACTATATAATACTGCTCAGAGTACCAACGAAATACTTTCGAGTTTTAACATAGCAATATCTCGGCTCTCACTCCAAAGGAGAACGAATTATTCTTTTGGTATATATCGGTTCAGTGGAAGAAGGTATGATCTTACAGACCCGGATCTTTACTTTTACGAAAGAGTTTTTGGAGGCTATTTAGCTTTAAGTTATCCATTATCTAAATTCAGGAGAGTTTCACTATCAACAAGTCTAAGTAAGTCAGAGAAAGATATTGGATACGATTATATCAATATCCATAATATTGATCTGGCAAGACGAGCATTGTTTCTTTCGAATTCAATTTCATTTACACATGATAATTCACTCTGGGGTCCAACTGGTCCGCTTGATGGTAGCAGATTTAATATAACACTCGCTTATACTTCCGATATTCAATATTCACATGCTAATTATTATTCGATTATTTTTGATTATCGTCATTATTTCCGACTTGGATTAATGACAGCTTATGCAACTCGAGTGTGGTTGTTCTATAACGATGGACAAGAAGCAAGACGTTTCTTTATGGGTGGCAGTTGGGACTTGAGAGGTTATCCAAGGTGGTCGTTGCGTGGGAAAAAATTGTGGCTCACGAGCAATGAATTACGATTTCCACTTATTGATAAAATCATTTTGAATTTTCCATTCGGCATAATTGTATTCCCATATATTAGAGGTGCCTTATTTTTTGATGCAGGTAGTATTTGGGATGATAAATACTTACAAACTTTAGGCAGCGCTGGACTTGGAATTAGATTTAACCTTGGTAACATCATTGTTTTTCGTTACGATATTGGAAAAAGATTGGAAAATAATATGAAAAGATTTCAAGATGGTTTATTCTACCAGTTTTTCTTTGGTTGGGATTTTTAAATGTGCCGGTTTTGGGCTATAGTATTTTTAGTTTTAATAAACGGTTGTTCTCGACTTATTATAAAAAAAATTCCAGCTTATCTACCTAGTGATCTATCGATATCTCAAAATGATATTGGAAGAACAAATTCAACCAACTTCGAGATATCTCCTCCATTATCTGTCATATGGAATTATACAGCTTCGGGAGGATTTGGAACTTTTCCAGCTTCTCACGTCGACGATATAATATGTGTAGGAGATCTAAATGGCGAGATCAATTTACTCAATATTAAAACCGGGAAATCGTTAGGTTCAAAAAAGTTTGGTTCAACAATAATTGGTACTCCTCTAATTGACGGTGATAATCTTTACGTAGCCCTAAGCAATGATGAAAACACGTTGAATTCTTATAATTTGTTAAAGGGTGCTGTAAATTGGAGATTAGCATTGGGTGAAATTGAAACATCACCTTTAATTATTGGGGAGAAAATATGTGTTACAACATTGACTGGTAAACTAATTTGCGTTGAGAAATTTAGAGGTCAAATTGTTTGGACGTTTGATCCTCCAATACCTCAGATATTAAAAATATGCCACTCATCCCCGGCAAGTGATGGTAATCTGATTGTTTACAGTTGTGAAGGTGGCTATATCTTCGCTCTAAACCTGTCGGATGGTAAATTAAGTTGGCAAACTAACATCGGCAGTTCAATTATTTCATCTCCGGCAATATATCAAAATAGAGTGTTCATTGGCTCACTCGACAGTTCTTTTTATTCTTTCGATCTTTCCACGGGTACACAAATATGGAAACGATCACTCGGGTCAAGTGTTTACACCTCGCAGGCGGTCAGTAATAAATATGTTTTTGTTAGTACTGTTGGAAAATCTCTCTATTGTCTGAGTTTCAAAGATGGTGAAATTATTTGGGAAAAAAGGATGAAAGGATTAATCCTATCCCCGCCGCTTCTTTCAGGAAAATTTCTTTACATCGCATCAACAGATAAATGTTTGTCTGTTGTTGACGTGGATAATGGCAAATTTGTTTGGCAATTTAAAACTGAGGATCGAATAAAATCGATACCGTTGATTGTACCGGGTAGATTGTTTTTGTTTTTGGAAAATCGAAATATTATTGCACTTCAGCCAGTTGGAGATTCAAGATGAGATTGATCGTGATAATGATTTATTCTTTTTTACTTACCCAATCTGCTTGGGTGTCTTTTTCACTTGAGCAACCTGATAGTGCAATGATTCAAATAAAATGTCATCGGGATAATGTTCGCGTATTTGTTGATTCAATATTTGTTGGTATTACACCACTTCAACCATTTAACGTCGCTCTTGGTGAACATCGTATAAGTTTTATTCCATCTGACAACAACATTTGGCTAAATAACGCCATTTATAAAACAATTATGGTAAGCACAACTGACAGCATAAAAGTAGATGTTACCCTTCCATCTCTTTATTATATAAATACTGAACCTTATGGTGTATTTGTTAAAATGAATGATTCGATAATTGGTAAAACACCGCTTTGGTTGAAAGCAAATGGTGAGAAAAATCTAATCAGATTGGTCAAGGATGGATATTCCGACGTCATTATTCCTTTACCCTCAGGTGGCGGAGAAATATATCACAAAATGGAATTGTTGGAAAGTAAGGTTAAAAAGATTTCACCATATAGACTAGTTGATAATGAAAAGAACTACTTGCCTCATTATGTTTCTGTTGGTATTACTGTTGTTGCAGGTTCAGCGGCCGCATATTTCAAAATTAATGCAGATAAATATTATAATGAATACAATCGTACTGGAGATCGTACAATGTTAAAAAAGATGGAAAGATACGATTTAGCAGCAGGAATTTCGTTGGGTGTATGTGAAATTTCATTAATTATCGTTTCATATTTGCTATTTTCACAATAATTTTGATGAGCACTTGATTTTAATCTTCATCCAATGTATATTAATTGAAAATTAGATATACTATTATTGGAAATAAACCTCAGAACAGAGAGAAAAAAATATGGAAACATACACTAATATTCAGGGAGTTACACAACCACCTTTATCTCCCGAACTCCGTGAGGCAATGGAATTTGTCAGAAATGTACCTGTATTTGCCGATATTGAAGCCGCAGAACTTGCAAAAATTGTTCGAGTAGGTGTTCGTAAAAAATATAAAAAAGGTAGTATAATACTACTCGAAGAGGAAACAGGTGCAGCGTTATTTGTAATCGTATCTGGTAAAGTTAAAGTCGTACGCACAGACGATGAAGGACGAGAAGTCATATTGTCTATTTTAGGTGAGAATGATTTCTTCGGCGAAATGTCTATACTTGATGGGCTCTCTCGCTCGGCGAGTGTTGTTGCTATTACTAAAACAGAATTGTTTATGATTCATCGAAGAGATTTCTTAAAGCTAATGCAAGATGTTCCTTCTGTAGCAATTTCGCTATTAAAGGAAATGACACTGCGACTTAGAAAAGCAGACTCTCAAATAAAAAGTTTGTCGTTAAAAGATGCTACAGGAAGAGTTGCCAATGTGATCCTTCAGCTTGCAGATGACATTGGTACCATTCGGAAAGGTAGAGTTGAAATAGATGAACTCCCGCTCCAACAAGACCTAGCAAACATGGCAGGAACTTCGAGAGAAACTATTTCACGGGTTATTCATGGATTCATAAAGAAAAATCTCATTGAGATGAGGGGAAATAAACTAATCATAAATGATTATGAGAAATTTAAAAGCTTGTATATGTAATATTATGACATTGATGGGGATAAATAACCTGGGAGGGTTTTATGAACGATCGAGCTGATCTTCATTTACACACTTGTTATTCTGATGGCATTTATTCTCCAAGTGAAATTATCAAAAAAGCAAAAGAAACCGGACTGAAAGTTATCAGTATAACAGATCATGACAGTATAAGTGGACTG
>JBBIRP010000086.1:0-2294 GCA_037441745.1 Ignavibacteriales bacterium | reverse complement strand
ATGAAGCAATTGAAGTTGGAAAAGAGAGCAACATTGAAGTAGTTCCAGGTATAGAATTAAGCGCAAGATGTGAAAATTCAGAAGTGCATATACTCGGTTATTTTATTAATTATAAAAACAAAGACTTAATCGAGAAGATTTCTATTTTCCAAAACGAACGATTAAAAAGAGCAGAAAGAATTGTTAACAAACTTAATAAAATGAATATTCCGATAACAATTAATTCAGTACTCGAGCAGGTGAACGGGGATTCTGTTGGTAGACCGCACATAGCAAATGCGCTTGTCGGAGAAGGTCATGCTGAATCATACAACGAGGCATTTAATAGATATATAGGAAATGGAAGACCCGCGTATGAACAGAAGTGGAACTTCTCCCCGGAAGAAACTATTCGCTTAATATCACAAGCTGGTGGCTTATCGTTCCTTGCTCATCCGGGTCGTTCATTAAACGAGGAATCGATCTATCACTTGATAAAAGCAGGTCTTGATGGGATTGAAGTTATTCATCCTGGTCATAATCCGGACCTTGTGTACTACTACAGAGGTATTGTCAATGAATATTACCTTTTAGAAAGTGGTGGTTCAGATTATCATGGTGGCGAAAGAGGTGACGATGATGCTTTTGGACAATATTCTATCCCAATCGCTACTGTTGATATTATGCGTAGAAGATTATTTTCGAATTGATAATATTAATTAACAAAATTATTCATTATTAGTTTCAATCAAATATGGTTAATATAATTGAAGGGAGGCTTTCAGCTGCTCCTTACAAGTTTGGTATTGTGGTAAGTCGATTCAATGAATTTATAACCAAACGATTATTGGATTCTGCAATTGATTGTTTATTGCGGCACGGAGCCAATGAGAAATCTATTGATGTGGTGTACTGTCCCGGTGCATTTGAAATCCCCCAGGTTGCTTACAAGCTTGCTTTCAGTAAAAATCACGATGTTGTAATCTGTTTGGGATGCGTTATTCAAGGCGATACTCCGCATTTTGAATACATTGCTAACACGGTTAGTATTGGAATTAACCGTGTAGCACTTGAATCCCAAACACCGATAGTTTTTGGAGTGTTGACAACAGATTCGTTGGAACAAGCAATTGAAAGAGCTGGCACAAAAGCTGGAAACAAAGGTTGGGATGCTGCTATGTCTGCAATTGAATTAGCAGACCTCCAAAGTAAAATTTCTCGTCGCAAAAAGTAATAAAATTTCAATTAAATCAATGAATTCTTTTCACTTCTGCTTGGTTGTCGTATTTTCTGTTTTATATACGACATCGTCGTTTGGTGGAATTGGTCAGTGGAAAACTTATACTTCAAAACGTCAAGTTCGAAACATTGCTATTGATAGTCGTGATCCGTCTTTAATATGGGTGGCGAGTAGCGGGGGTGTTTTTTCTTACCATATCGACAAAAATGTTTTTCAAGAATTTACTACTTCCGAAGGGCTTCGCACAACCAATGTCACAGCAATATCAAGTGATTCTTTTGGTACAATTTGGATCGGTGCATCTGATGGATCAATTCATCGTTATAACCCAAAAAAGGAAGAGTGGAATTATATTACAGACATTTTTCTTGATAAAGAACATGGATCATATAAACGAATAAATGAATTTCTAGTGAGGGGAGATACATTATTTATTCTATCTGATATTGGTCTTAGTTTATATTCCATCACAAAGATGCAGTTTTATGACACATATACGCGTTTTGGCAATTCTTCTAATCAAATAATTGGGAATGTTACCTCATTGGAAATTTTTAATAACAAACTTTGGCTGGGAACAAGAAATGGAATTGCTGTTACGTCTGTAACGAATCCAAATCCTTTAGAACCCGATTCTTGGCAGGTCTATAAAAGTGCAGATGGGCTACCATCTTCGACTATCAACTGTTTGATTGAATATAATGGAAAGCTTTTAGCTGGTACTGAAAATGGGCTTGCGTATTTTGATAGTACAAAATGGAATTTGGTTGCTGCATCACCAACTACAAGTGTCCTTGATATTCAGAAGGTAACAAGATCATGTCTCGATTGTCCACAAATTTATTTTATCACTAATACTGCACTGTGGTACTTTTCTGATGAACTTGGAATCGGGCTTACTCATCAATTTAATTCAGTTTTAACCTCAATGGCGTCCGATAAGATTCTTGGTTCTCAATCGGATGGTTTGCTGATACTAAAGGATACAAACTGGACAAAAAATATTCCACCTGGACCACCTTCAAACCGATTCGTAAGTATCGCTATTGATAATAGATGAGTTCTATGGGCTGCA
>JBBIRP010000085.1:3849-8420 GCA_037441745.1 Ignavibacteriales bacterium | reverse complement strand
CCTTGAAACTGCAAACAAGCAATATAAAACAAGCATTATGATAAGTGAAATAACCTATAGATATGTTAAGGAAAAAGTCATCGCACGTGAATTAGATTTACTTGTCGTTGCAGGTAAAACAGAACCTATAAGAGTATACGAATTAGTCAGTCTATCCGATGATGAAGTTTCAGTTGAAAAAAAGAAGTTCCTTAACTTTTACAATCACGCACTTGAATTATATCGTGAACGGCAGTGGGATGAAGCAATTAAAAATTTTGAATCTGCTCTTGCTATTCTCCCCGACGATTTTCCTTCTCAAATCTATATAGAACGCTCTCAGCTTTATAAAAAGTCACCACCACCCGATAATTGGAACGGGGTATTTTTCCTGTTAACAAAATAGTCAGAAGGTAATTGAAGAAAGAACGGTCTGCTGAATTGTAAATAATCGAATGATTTCTGCTTTTGAAAATTGCGAATTCAAAGGGGATGATTCACATTCATAATATTTTCCCTTAAGGGCGAATACAACAATTCTTTTGTAAATTGTGTCTGTTGTTAATTCGTAACTGCAGAATTCTTTTCCATTTAATTTAAATGTTACTGGTTTTATTTCTAAATGATTACTATTTAACGATCTGAATCCAGCGCTTATAAATGCGAGTGTTTCCAAACCGTCCTTTTGAACTTTTTTACTTGATAAACGATCAAGGATCAACTCTCTAACTGTAATTGCTGCGGAGAAGTCTTCTTTTAAAAGCCAGACGACCAACGCCCGGGCGAGCGTATCATTCGTTGATGAAAACCAACCGTAAGGGATCCTACCAGAAAACATACTATCTCTCGATTGAAAAATTTGATTTGTTAAAGGATAATTAGCGGAATACGGCGGTTTTGAAGCACAAGAAATAAATAGAAAGGTCGATAAGAGAGTTGCAATGAATACTCTCATGGTTTAATCATTATTCCGTTTAAATTGTTCAGATTCAAATGTAAAAGTTAATGAAATCCGATGGGTATTATCAAGTTGATCATAACCATTGAATTTCGCAAATGAATAATCAATATCAAGTTTTGGTAAATGTATACCAACCCCAAAATTCAACGAGCCAATATCACTGTACCCGAATCGAAGGGCTGCTATTTTTTTAAATTCAAACTCTAAACCACTGTGAAAATCAAAACTAATATCACCCAAATGTGCATTAGATGCATATCGTCGGTTTTCAAATCTTGCATCAATATCAAAAACGGGAGCGAAACGTCCATAAAATGCATTGAAAAAATATGCAACACCCAACTTAAGTGTTGGGCTAATCAACTCATTAGTACCATTATTCCAGGCAACAAGTGTTGTAGTTATATCTTGAAAGTTCATGCCTATAAAGAGATTATCTATCCACGTATATTTTGCCGAAACATCGAATCCGAAGCCCGTTGCATTTGATTCTCCTGCATCACGACGAATAATTTTTAGGTTGACTCCATAAGAAAAGCTATCACTTAACTCACGAGCATAAGAAAGATAGAATGCCCAATCTGAAGAATTAAAATATGTGATTCTATTTAGGTCAAGGTGGTCAAAATTTTGCCATTGATCTGGAGGCAATGGGTTTCCATTTACATCAATTCCAGCATTTTGTGTGTTTGGAATGTTATCGACTCCAAGTCGTAAAGCACTAAGTGCAATCGTAGAATGAGCGCCTACCGGAATACCTATTGCGCCATAATCATAATTAACCAAACCGCCAAACCTCTCATCATGCATTAAAGATATTTGTGGATATTGAATTGCTGAAAGAGCTGCCGGGTTCCAGTATCCAGCTGTAATATCATGAGCTAGAGCGACATAAGCTCCTCCGAGGCCTAAAGCTCTTCCACCAACGCCAATCGCGATGAATTCACCCGCATACTTTGCCCGATTTACTGCAAATGTATCCAGTGAAAAGATTAGAATTAAGATTGCGATGAAATTAATTATAAATCGTGAAGTTCTCATCATTAATAAATTCCAGTTTATTTTATTTCTCTCGCTCCAAATTCTTTAATGAGTGCTTGTACAACAGGATGTTGTTTAAACTCTGATTTTGTTTGATTTTGTGATTCATTTGTTTTTTTATCCAGGTCTACTGCTTGAGATGCCATTGTTGTTGAGATTTTTGCTTCGAGCCGAAGTTTAAACCCGTAAACTTTTTCAACAAGTTTTTGAAGATAGTAATAGTTCCGTTTCGCATTTAAAGCCTCGAGATGAAAACCATCGGGGCAACCAATGCATAATCGATTGTTATCGATTTCTAGTAAAGCTGTGTCGCCTAACATTGTTCCCAAATCGATTCTTTCCTTTTTGACTTCCTTAATTAATGCCAACCATTTCCCAAAGATATCACCTTCTTGCATGGCAGTGTTTTTTGGTGGGTCATTAAGTCGATATGAAGTCGAGAAATCACTGACATTGTTTTTTAGATCAACAATTTGATCGGCACGAAGTGTTGGAGGCGTTGCTTTAACATTCCCTTTAATAAGTGTTGATGTTGTATATTTTGTATTTTTCGAGTCATCAATTATTTCTCCCGTTGAACCATTAAGATTTTTTTTTAACTCGTCAATTTCTTTAAGCAATTTGGATATTTCTACGGTGCTATCAAGCTTGATCATCTGAACCAGGCCCATTTCTAATCTTAACCTGGGTTGCTGATTCCATCTAATAGCTGAATCCATATCAGTCGTTATTTTTATTAGCCTCAACAATTCAGTTTCTGAAAAAAGTTTAGCTATCTGTTCATATTTCTGTTTATATATTTCTGATGTTTCAATTAAACTTGTTGAACTGGTTGCAAGTGCTAGCAAGATGTTGCGGAAATGTTCCATCAATCCGTTTAAAAAATCTCTAAGATCATAGCCTCTCCCGACAATTTCGTCAACAAGGAGTAAACCTGCTTTAATATCTTTCTGTTTAACAATATCAGTGATACGAAAATATATCTCCTGGTCAACGATGTTAAGTAAAGGAATAATCTGTTCAGATTTAACGGTATCTCCACAAAATGAGACGACTTGATCGAACAAGCTTTGAGCATCTCGCATCGAGCCATCTGCTCTTTTAGCAATTATTAATAAAGCATTATCATCAATTTGGATATTTTCTTCATTTGAGATGAAACGAAGTCGGGAAATGATTTCATTGATTGAGATACGACGAAAGTCAAACCGCTGACAGCGAGATAAGATTGTCAAAGGAATTTTATAAATTTCTGTTGTGGCAAAGATAAACATTACATGATATGGTGGTTCTTCAAGTGTTTTCAGAAGTGCATTGAATGCTTCTTTTGTGAGCATGTGAACTTCGTCGATTATATAAATTTTATATTTACCCTTCGTAGGACCATATCTTACAGCCTCGCGAAGATTTCTTACTTCTTCGACACTTCGGTTAGAAGCACCGTCGATTTCAAAAACATTTACACTTCTACCTTCAGTAATCTCGACACAAAGCTCGCATTTATTGTCTGGGTTATAATTTTGTGGATTTAAACAATTTACTGCTTTTGCGAGGATTCGAGCAGTTGTTGTTTTCCCAACACCACGGGGGCCACTAAAGATATAAGCATGAGATAATCTATTTGTTGCAATAGCATTGCGGAGTGTAGTTGCGATATGTTGCTGTCCAATAATATCATCGAACAACATCGGTCTCCATTTGCGGGCTGTTACAAGATATGCCATGTATTAGAAATATTGAATTTGAATATTCTCGTTAAATTGTAATTAATATAATTCAATCTATGGAGAGAGTCAAGAATTTAGAGAATTAAAATATTAAGCTGGTCTAATTATTTTTATGTTTTTTGATTTCTATCCTCAAAGACCCAGGGTAATGCATCTGCTATGGTTTCGATAGGCACAATTTTAAGACCCTCTTTGACTTTTTCGGGTATTTCAATTAAATCTTTTTCATTTTCTTTAGGAATTAAAACAGTTTTTATTCCACTTCTTTGAGCGGCGAGGAGTTTCTCATTCAAGCCACCGATCGCTAAAACGTTACCCCGAAGTGTAATTTCACCTGTCATAGCAACATTATTGCATGCCGGTTTCTGTGATGCTGCGGATATTATTGCCATTGCCATAGTGATTCCAGCCGATGGTCCATCTTTTGGAATTGCTCCCTCAGGTAAATGTATGTGTATTTCTTTCTTACGATAAAAATCGAGCGGAACATCAAGCTCTTTTGCATTCGACCTAATGTAACTCAAAGCAGCCTGGGCAGACTCTTTCATAACGTCTCCAAGTTGACCTGTTAAGGTCAATTTCTCAGATCCGTTCATAATTGCAACGTCAACATTTAAAATATCTCCCCCTACACTTGTCCAAGCTAAACCAATAACAGAACCTATTCTTTTTTCACCGATTGTAAGTTTCTTCCTATATTTCGGAACGCCTAAGTAGTGCTCAATTTTATTTTCATCAACTAAAATTTTGTGTGTTTGAATACGTTTACCATTTTTACGTCTGTTGAGTACAATATCTTTAGCAGCTTTCCTACATATCGAAGCAATCTCCCGCTCAAGATTGCGTACACCAGCTTCTCGAGT
>JBBIRP010000085.1:3590-3830 GCA_037441745.1 Ignavibacteriales bacterium | reverse complement strand
ACTGTTGAATAATCTTAATTACTGCATCATTAGTTATACTTACTTGTTTTTCATTTAATCCATGCTCTCTTAGCTGTTTAGGGATAATATGCCTTTTTGCGATCTCACATTTATCGTATTCCAAATAACCTGGCAGTTCGATTATTTCCATTCTATCCTGAAGTGGAAGAGGAATATTATATCTTACGTTCGCAGTAGTTATAAACATTACATGTGAAAGATCGTAATCTACGTCAAGGT
>JBBIRP010000085.1:0-3580 GCA_037441745.1 Ignavibacteriales bacterium | reverse complement strand
ATGATCATTAAAAGTAGTGTTTTGTTCGGGGTCTAATACTTCCAGTAATGCGGCTGATGGATCGCCGCGGAAATCCATACTCATTTTATCAACTTCGTCCATTAGCATAACAGGATTAATAACTCCCGCACGTTTCATTGATTGGATAATTTTCCCCGGCATTGAACCGATATAGGTGCGTCTATGCCCTCTGATTTCTGCTTCGTCACGAACACCACCAAGTGAAATTCTAACAAACTTTCTTCCGAGGGCTCTTGCAATCGATTTGCCCAAAGATGTTTTTCCAACACCCGGGGGACCAACAAAACATAAAATCTGAGCTTTCATTTCCTTAACGAGATTAAGGACAGCAATATGTTCAAGGATGCGTTCCTTTGGTTTTTCTAAACCGAAGTGATCTTCATCCAATATTTTTTGTACATGCTTGATGTCGAGATTATCTTTTGTGCGTTTATACCACGGGACTGCGATCATCCAATCTAAATAATTTCTACTTACACCAAACTCTGGTGATTGTGGTGGTGTTTTCTTAAGCTTATTAAACTCCTCCATAGCTTTTTCGTAGACTTCAGAGGGCATTTTTGCTTGCTCAATTTGCTCTTTTAGTTTTATAAGTTCTGGAGATAGTACTTCCTCAGATCCAAGTTCATCCTGAAGGATGCGCATCTGCTCTTGAAGTAAAAATTTCTTTTGCGATTTTTGTATACTCTCATGAAGTTTTTCGTCTAATTCCTTTTCAATGCGCATCACATCGACTTCAGACGTTAACAGTCGTGCAAGCTCGAAATATTGATCTCTCAAAGTATAGTGTTGTAAAATCCTTTGCTTAGATGCTACATCCTTTGATATATTTGCCGCAATGAAAAATAATCTTCTTCTTGGATGTTGAATGCTTTCGAGGGTTGTTAGAATGTCTGCAGGTATGTTGTGACTCATTTGAATATATTCTGTAAACAAGGAAGATACCTGTCGAATTAACGCTTGTATTTCTGGTGTTATCTCATCTTGAATGTTGTGTATATCAACTTCAACCTCCATGAAAGGTTCACTTTGGATGAAGAATTTTATTGTCCCCTGTATCATCCCATCTACCATTATTTTCATTAATCCATTCGGCATTTTCATAACTTGGATAATTTTTGCCACTGTGCCGTCACGATATAAATCTATTTGATTCGGTTCTTCAATTGCAGGATTACGCTGCGAAGCAAGAAAAACAAATTTATCACTTTCAATTGCTTTTGTAGCCGCCCTTAAAGAAGATTCTCTTCCGAGTAATACTGGATATGTCATAAAAGGAAATACAACAATATCTCTCAGGGCTAAAAGCGGAAGCTTCGTTGGGATGCTTTCTTTAGACGTCAAATTGTTTTCAAAAGTTTTAAAGTCTGCTATGTTCATAAATTTGATAAGATAAAAAATGCCCATAAGGGCAGTTTCATTTTATATTCAATCAAAATATACAAAGAAAGTTCAATGTATGCAAGGTTAGTTATATTTTATTATATTAAAAAAATTATAGTATGTTTTACACTCGAAATAATGATTAGAACAATCGAATTTGCAAAAAAGCTTTTTCAGGAGTACAATTGTTACCAAATTAATGAATTTCGGGAACAAATCATTAATCCCAAATTGTTAAGCGAAATCATTAATGAACTATCATACAATTTTGCCAATTGTATACAAGTTGAAAATGTTGGTAAATCATTCGAAGGTCGAGATATAAGATTAATTTCGGTTGGGAGTGGTGAAATCAAAACACTACTATGGTCGCAGATGCATGGGGATGAGCCAACTGCGACAAAAGCGATCTGCGATATAATCAATTACCTTGTTAAAACAAAGGACGAGAGAAATACGTTACAGATAACTTCAACATTTCAATTATTGTTTCTTCCCATGCTTAATCCAGATGGTGCGTTACGCAACCAGCGACGAACAGCTCAAGGAATAGATTTAAATCGTGATGCACTTGCTTTAGTAACACCCGAAGGTCGTCTTTTAAAACAGTTGCAGAACCAATTGAAACCTCACTTTGGTTTCAATCTTCACGATCAAGAATTAAGTACTGTCGGATCAACACAAGAAATTGCAGCTATTGGATTATTAGCTCCGGCTCTGGATCACGATAAAAGTGATAATAATGTTCGAATGAAGTCAAAACATGCCGCGTCTGTTTTTGCAGAGATAATGAATAAATTTATTCAAGGAAAGATTACAAAGTATGATGACACATTTGAGCCAAGAGCATTTGGGGATAATATGCAAAAATGGGGAACAAGTACATTGTTGGTGGAATCAGGTCATGTGCTTAACGATCCGAATAAAAATTTTATTCGTAAATTAAATTTTGTAGGAATACTTTCAACCTTATATGCAATCGCAACAGCAGAACATCAAGACTGCAAAATCGATGTATATGATAAATTACCTTATAATGGTAAAAGAGCGTATGATGTGATTATTCGTGATATTTTTATTGAGCATTCTGGTCATAAGAGAACTGCTGCTGATTTAGGGATCTCATATCAAGTTGATACACATGCTGAATTGCCTCCCAAACTTGTGGATATTGGTGATTTGAATTTTTTCATTGGTTTAAAAGAAATTGAGGGAAAAGGCAAATCAATTCCCGAGTCGCTTTTATCTATTAATCAGCCCTTTGAATGGGAAAAATATTTTTAAACAAAAGCGTATCTTTAATTGTATCTGTTCTTCGGTTAAATTTTTAATTTGGTTTCGTACAGTAATTTTTTAAATACAATCATTGCCATTCGCTCTTTTTCACCCAGTCTGTAGTTAAAACCCTCAAGATATTCTTTCGACTCATCATAACTCAAGCCGATTCTTTTACCCAAAACATTTCCAACCTTTCCTAAATCTTTTTCAGATTTACTCAATGACGATTCAATTAACTGTTTTAATTCCTGCTTAAGTTTATCATCCAAAGTTTTCTTGCAAGCCCATACAGCAAATACGAATGGATGTCTCTGCCACTCGTACCATTCTTTTGCGAGGTCTATGACGTTTGCAAATCCGTTCATACCAAACTTATAATGTTTCAAAGCATCATCACCTATTAAAAGAACTGCATCGTACTGTGAATAGTCATTCCTCACTGTTTGCATGCGCACAAAATTTGCTTGCATGTTGTATTTCTTTTCAATTAGAACTTGTAATAGTTTCACCGACGTGGCAGTATCGTCTGAAATTCCAATATTTTTTTTATTCAGATTAGCCAAACAATATTTAGAGAAAAGAATAACGCTTTTAACTTGGTCGCATGTAGCGATACACCAATCCATCAAATCTAAACTTTCTTCTTGTTCAAAATAATCTATTAATGAAAAGAGTCCCGCACCAATTTGTCCATGTTTATTCAATATTCCAATACGGCGAGGGGTAGCTAGTAGAATTTTAAACTTCATCCACTTTAAATTTTGAAAAAACGGAACAGAATTTAAGAAAGGTATTTTTCCAATGATGTTTTCAGAATATAATTTCAATGGATTATAAAATGTATCTCGTTCTACTGGAATCTTTTCTGCCTCTTTGATAATTTTTATTATTTGGTCTT
>JBBIRP010000084.1:0-8423 GCA_037441745.1 Ignavibacteriales bacterium | reverse complement strand
ATCGGAACACCTGTTATTAATTTAAATTACTTTTTCTTAGACTTGAAACTCGCCAACGCTCGCTCAACTGTCTCATATGTATCAAACACCTTCACAAGCTGAGTTATGATAAAAAGATTTTTAACCTTCTTACCAACGCGTGCTAAAAGAAGTTCACCACCTGCATTCCGCATTGTTGTCAATATTGCTATCAAGCTGCCGAGACCTGAACTATTCATGTAATTGACGTCACCAAGATCAATTATGACCTTCTTAATTTCATCACTCACCAAACTATGTATTTTATCTCTCAGATTGGTGGTATCTGGTTCACCTAACAAGTCTCCTTTTAATGTTAAAATGGCTACATCATTATCTATTTTTTCTTTTATTTGCATACAGAATCCTTATTTAAGGGAATTTTTTTAAATGGTTGTTCAATCATACAAAAGTCTTTCATAAAAGTCAACTTTAATCATTGAAAGAAAAAATCAACTTATTTATCAATCACCGCTACGGCAACAACTACATTTTCGGAATGAGAGATTGAAATAAAAATATTTCGATTGGGTATAACTTCTTTTAGATGTCCATGAAGAATTACATTCGGTTTCCCAGATTCATCATTTTTAACTTCAACATCTTTCCAATTAAAACCGCCAGTCAATCCTTTCGATAATGCTTTAAGGACAGCTTCTTTTACTGCGAAACGAGCAGCAAGATGTTGTACAGAATTGGACCTTGATTTCGAATATTTCATTTCATTCGGAGTAAATATTTTATCAAGGAATTGTTCTCCCCACGCATCAAGTGTACGTTTGAAGCGACTCAGTTCAACAATATCAATACCAATGCCGTCTATCAATCAAACCCCCAAATTTTCTTTTTCGATGATTAAGAGTAATTCTTTGATATCGTTGACTTCGTAATCAGCGTGAGTTTCAATTGTACCGAACGTATCACCATAACGAGCAAAAACTGTTTTCATTCCGATATTTGCAGCACCGATCATATCACGCTCTGCCCAATCTCCAACCATTAAACTTTCGACGGGTTTTACATTTAAGAGTTTCAATGCTTTCCTAAATGGTTCCGGATTGGGTTTACGTACACCCGTATCCTCAAAAGTTACAACTACATGGAAAATATGATGGAAATTAAGATAACATAAACGCAGCCAAGCCTCTCTGGCAGGCGCGTCAGAAATAACGGCTAACTTTAATCCAAGTTTAAGAAGTTCCATCATCGTCATATAAACGTGCGGATATGGTACGAGTGCAGCTTCACGTGCGCGACGGTATGCTATAATTCCTGCCGAAAGTATTTTATAATCAACTTTGTTAAAAACATCGTACAATAATTGATCAAAAACATTTTGGAATTCGATCCCTCGTTCTTGGTAAATTGCATCTATCTTCTTTTTGACTTCGTCAGTAGGCAAGTTTAAACCAGCATCAATCATCGCATGGATTGCAGCGTCAATGGCTTGACGTTTCATCGCCATAAAATCGACCAATGTATTATCAAGATCAAAAACGACCGCTTTAATCATCGCATCTTCTCTGTTCTATGTAATTTTGCAACCTCATCTTCAATAAATTCACGAAGTTTTGGTTTAATAAATTTTGTCTCGATACCATAATCAGCAAGAGCAACTGCAAGTGTAGTCGCTTTACGAGAATCGAGAAGTCTCTTATTAATCACAACAACTTTTTGTTCTTTAAGTATGCAATACCCTCCTTCGAAGTCTCCTTTTTCGTATCGAATATCAATATTTAATTGGTGAGCAAGTTCTTCTAATTCGGTAACTATTTTCGTGTAATTCATCAGGTAAAATATATTAGACTCATTTTATTTTTGATAAGAATAAGGATTTCTATACATAAATACAAATAACCAAGAGATTATGACATAATACTATAAAAAATTTATCTTTTAGACAATATTAACTTGAGCGAATCGATCTTTGAATCAGCCATCCGATTATTTGGTTCAACATCTTTAATTTTATTATAAGTATATATAGCCATCTTAAGGTTTGTTTTACGTTCGAAGATTTGAGCCATCAATATCCAAGCATTTACATTCTCTGGATCCTCTCCGATTGCTAATTCAGCTTCATCGAGTGATTCTTCATTTAATTCTATTTGTTTATATAATGACCCAATCTCGGTATGAATTTTACTTCTTTCCATCGGTTCACTTGTATGCAGAAGATTATTCTTGAGATTAAATATTTTATCAAAAGCTTGAACAACTGCATTAGTTGAATCGATCTTTTTCAATGCATTTAGGTATTTTACCGGCATTATGGTATCACCGATGAACATATTGTAATGTAATCCCCAAAGCATTCCAACAAAATAATTCGAATCTACATTAAATAAATTATTCATAATTTGTGCTGAAAGATTATAATATCCCATTTTCCAGTAAACAGATGCCGCCTCGTATAGTTCAACTGCTTTCCACTCAGCGTTTCTTTGAGAATATGCATTGTTAAGTTTTTGTTGAGCTTGTATCAATAAACGAGCTTGCATCACAAAACCAAGCGCCTGTGGCAATGAGTAAAGTTTATTGTAATAATATCTAGTTTTTAATGAATCATTCGTTAAAGTGTAATAAAGGATCATATGGTATAAAATACCGGGATGTGTTGAATCTAGTGATAGAACATACTTCAATAATTCATGTGCATCGTGATAATTACCTTTTGACATTTCTAACCGACTTTTTCCAAGTATATAACTCACGCTCGTTGTATCTGGATAGAAGGATACTGTTTCATGATTAGGTTCTTTGAAACGTGAATGAATTTTATAAAGGTAAAGATTACCAACCCGATAAACTTCCTCGAACCAGAATCTCCGAGATTCAGTCATTAGAAAATGATAAATCTTCAAATCTTGTCCACCACTTGGAGATAAAATGTAATCAACTTTATTATCGCGCAACAACATCTCGAATACTGGTTGCACAACACCTTGGTCGATTTCTAAAACTTTTCTAGAACCAACGAAGGTTGCAATGTTTTTTGTCGGACTTGCAATTACTACATTTTCAGGTAAATTATTTTCTATCCATTTTCCCAGAAGTGACCATGGTTGAGTGAACATAATTGGACACTTAGTCTTTTGACCATACTTTTGGTAAAAATCTATTGGGGATTTACTATAACTCAAATTCAGCTTTAATATTTCAACAATCCCACTTATATTTGGCACCAACATAATGAAAGCAGAAAAGTAAACAACACTCCTAAATTTGAAGGATTTTTCCAACCAGAATTTCTTTAACAAGCTATCCAATGATAGGAATATGTAAAACAACAGGAAGGGTAAAAATAGCAATAAGAATCGAATATCTAATACGGGATAGATGAGAAGTAGTCCATAATAAATTATAATAAAGATTAATCTTAAAATTGCTGCGGGAGATTTCTTAAAATCTATTGAGATACCATAGACTAATAGAGGGAGAGTAATAATCAGAACAAGATATTTCCCAATAGTTGTAAAAAATAAAACTAATATTTCATGAAATCCAGAAGGCATTAATTCTAATTTGAATTGTTGAGCAATAAAAAGTGGATAGATTATCATTCCCCCAACTTGCATTATAGACGATTTTAAATTTATCCAGATACGTAGTCCAAATTCATTGATTAACGGTGTTCCCGGGTTTGTCACATAATTTTGAAGCATAAGTGAGTAATTACTCATTTGCATAGGTGACGATGGTTTTATCCAGTAGAAATTCCGTAAGTGCCACAATAATGTTAAACCACCAACCAGGATTACTAACAACACAATGTTTTTAAAATCTTTCTTACTTATGAGAAAAAGAACAATCGTAATAAATAAAGTTATCCCGGCCTCCCTTAATAAAACAACTGCACACAATATTATCCCGAAAATTATAAATAACTTTTTGTCAATAACCTTTTGATGGATAATCCTTTCAAAAAGTATCAAAGTGAGCAATACGAATGTAATAAAAGGTGCCTCAGATAGTACCTCAGTGGAATAAACTAACATCAATGGATTAAGTGCAAATAATAAAATACTGAACATAGCAAGAGTATTAATTACGAACCTTGAAATCCAAAAATAAAAAAGGATTACAGCAAGTAATCCCCATAATAGGGTCCATACTTTTGCAGCGATGATTGAAAGTGGAAATATTGCTTGAACAGGTACAAGTAAAACCGGATACAACGGTGCTTGTATGAGAAACCTATCTGGGTCGGGAGTTGTATCATCAACAAAACCTTTACCATGTGCTAGGGCATTTCCAACAATCAAATATCTAGCGCTATCAGGTGTATAGATCGAGAGATCATGGACACGTAGAATCCCTAAAGCAAGAAATATAATGGAGATGATTACAAGAAAAATGGATTGCTTAGAAAATGTAAAATGAAGCATGATATTAATGAAATGTTGCTTAGGAATCAGAAGTTCTTTTTTTAAATGGTTGAATAACTGCAATCACAATTGCAGTATAGTAACTCAGTAAAGCAATTATTGGCACCCCCGAAAGAGCACCAAGTCGATGAATAAATAATTTTCTGAACTCAACTAAATCTTCCGAGCCAATATACTCGAGATACCACATTTTGAAGTCTAAGACCATAACATATATCTCAACCGGTGTGAACATATAAAAAAGAATTGCACACATTACAAGCCAGCCATTTTGTTTCAGCCTCAAACTTGTTGTACGCAGAAAGAATAAACCAGCGACCCACAGACAAATGTAAGCAAAATCAATGATAACTGAGCTCTGCACAACCAGACTAAAGACTGCACGCTCTATGTAAGGATGTATTATAGGTTTGAAATCCAGCTTCCCAGACTGAAGAAGATAATATCCTACAACAGCTCTGATGTTAATTCCACCGAGCCAAACTATTGTTGCAATCATTATTATGATTAATGCTATTTTCGAAAATTTAGACAAGTTAATTTATTCCCCAATTGTTTTTTTGTCGAGATAATAATTTTTTATCCAGCTCAATTCATTCATGAATTCCAAGAAATTTTCCAAGTCTTTGTATGAATTGAACCGGTTAATCAGTAAAAATTCATCCCTTACATCATTTGGGGCATTACTGATAATCTCAGTAAGTAATGAAGAAGCTTTTTGAATATTAATTTTATATTCATTCAACAGTTTTTCTGTATCAAAATTACCTATGCCCGCACGATTGAGGAGACGATGTGTATTCGAAATAAACTTTGCAATAAAAATCAATTCTTCAAAAATTATTTTAACATCTTCATTTTCTGAGAGTTGAATTAAATATTCTATTTTTAATTTAAATTTAAGCCTCCTTTGAGTAAATTGTTCAATCTCGCTAATGAATAATTTGGTTGTATTACTAATTATCATGTATTCATTTCTTCTAAATTGGTATAACTACAGAAAACGTCGATCCTTCCCCTACTCTACTCTGGACACTAACTTTACCACCATGAGCTTCGGCAACATGTTTAACGAGAGCTAAACCTAATCCCGAACCTTTCTCTTTAACTAATGGAGTGTTTTTAGCTTGATAAAACTTATTGAACAATCTGCCGAGATCATTTTCAGGTATTCCAACTCCCGTATCCTGCACCTCGATCCTTAGACAATCCATTGAAGTTTTAATATCACCGATAGTATCCTTGACCCTCTTAAGTGAAATTGTAATCTTTCCATTGTCTGGGGTATATTTTAATGCATTCGATAATAGATTACTTATAGCTTGACTCATTCTTTCTTTATCGATCATCATTGGTGGAATAGCGTCAGCTATAAACTCTAAATTTATTTGGCGAGTTTGGGCAATAAGTTGAGCTTCTTGTATCAATGGATGAAGCACTTGAACAATGTCCATTTGTTCACGACTGAACTTCATCAAACCTGCTTCCATCTTCGCGATATCCAGGAAAGAATTCACAAAATTGTTGATCCTATTTGTTGCTTGGTGAATCATGCCGACGGCATCCCTCTGTTTCTGAGACAAGGGGACAGCTTCTTTAGCGTTGATTATGGAATAACATCCCGCTTTAATAACTTGGAGTGGAGTTCTCATCTCATGTGATATTTCTGACATCATCTGCATTCTCATATCATCCAACTGTCTTAACTTCTCACTCATTAAGTTGAACGCATGCGTGAGTTCCCCAATTTCATCTCTCGTCGTGACGGGAATGGTTTCATATTGACCTTCTCCGACTTTCTTCGTCACAGACTTCAATGCACGAATAGGTTTTGTAAATGTTCGTGCCAGTAAAAATGCGAATACACCACCAATAGAAAATGCGAGTAAAAGGATTACTAATCCCACATCGATAGCGTTAGACATCCTTCGATTGTAATTTATAAGTGCATTATTTAAAATAGGAAGATGTGCATTCCTCACCCGATCTATTTGCTTATGTAATAAATTGCTTACTGGAATTATCATTGTAAAAGCATTTGTTGAATCGAACTTACCTCTGTTCTTAATAATTTGTCTTTGCTTTTCAATTAAATCTAAATAATTTTTATTTATTATTAGCAATGTATCAACATATTGCTGAACATCAGTCCCTCTGCTAAATTGAAAAATTGAATCAGCAACTTTCTGAAATTCGTTTATGGTCAATATTAATTTTCTACCGTCAATTTCATCATTTGTACTAAAATACTTATTAGTAGCATCAATTTCTACATGATAAATTTTATCGAGGTATTGAATCATCGGCAGAATCTTAAATTCAACTTCATCTTTTGGTAATAATTGGAGAAGGCTGAATAAACCAGCTACGACTAGAAATATTATAATAAATCCGAATCCGGTCATAATCTTTGCGTAATATGAAAAACGAGGTCTTATTTCAAATCGTCCAATTTCCATTTCTTTGATCGTATCTTTATTTTCATTCATAATAATTTTCAACTCTTTTAATGACTTTGTTGAAATCAAGATAGTTTAGAAAATTGAAAAAATCAAATCGTCAGCAATAATTTTTTCTGAGAATTATGCAATTTGATTATCTTTCTTTTAGTCCCTATATTTACCATAAGATCAAATAAAGATTCTACTATGGAAAATATTAGAACAGCATCAATTGATGCAATACAAAAAATGCAAATCGATGAATTATTGAAGCAAGCAGACCAATACATACGAAGTGGAAGATATGTAGCGGCAGATGAATTACTCCAGAAAATTTTTTCTATCAACCCACAAAACACTACAGCACATGCATATCAGGATCGAATTCAATTTTTAGTTAAACAATTATCTCAGAGAGTTGGTCTCGATAATGAGATGTATAAAGAAATTAAAAGGTACAGAGATCTTTTATCAAAACGAAAACTGACCCAGATTAGTAACCTTTTAAGTTCAGCCCAACAATTTATTAACGATGGTAACTTTAAAAAAGCATCCGAGCATATTAATAAAGCTCTTGGTTTAGACCCCGAAAATACTTATGCCAATGCATTAAAGCAGAGACTTGTTGATATTCAGTACAAACCAGGAATATCAGTAGAACAGACAGAACGAGAATTTAAATTATGTTCTCTTATTAGGGAATCATGGAAAGAAGGTAAACCATCCGATGAAAAGATGAACATAGTTCGGAAAATGCAAAACGAATTTAATATTTCAGAAGGTAAACGACTTGAACTTGAACGAGAAGCAAAAAATATTTTATATAAGGAAGCTTTAAAAGAAATATGGTTAACAGGTGGACTTTCAGCTTTCACACCAGAATTAATAGATTCACTGAGGAAGAAATTTGAAGTATCCCGAGTTGATCGCTCGGCTATAGAAGCGGAATTATTGAGGGAACTCAGGAAGAATAAAATCCGAGGGACCATTTTGGTTATAGAAGAAGACGATAAAACATTACTTGAAATAAGTAGCCATTTACGGATGCATTTTTTTGCTGTGATTGCAGCAGGAAACTTAGAAGAGGTAAACTCTTCATTGAAAATCGCTATCCCAGATTTTATTCTGTCTGAAATAAATTTTCAATCTGGTACGTTAGGTTTTGAGCTTTATGAATTCGTACGCAGTACTCCAAAAACAATGCATGTTCCTTTTCTATTTATGTCAGATAAAATAGACCGCAATACAATACTAGTTGGTAAAAGACTTGGAGTTGATGAATTTCTGATAAAACCACTTGATTACGAATTGTTAATTGAGATACTCAATGGTAAGCTTCGTTTTAAAACCACTAAAAAAAATTAGGGTTAACTTTGTTTTTAGTTTTTACCCCTCATATTGAGAGGGATTGTCACTGTGCCTTCTTCACTTTTGAAGTACTCCCTGCAGTAAGATTGTCTCGCTTCTTATACAGAATGTAGAGAAGGCTCTGCTAAAAGTCAATTAACTTCCCTTTTACTTAACTTAAAGGCTAAAGCAATATAATTATTCTATCTTGCAAAAGTCAATCCCCCAA
>JBBIRP010000083.1:5412-8491 GCA_037441745.1 Ignavibacteriales bacterium | reverse complement strand
ATTGCGTTTTTTATAATTCCTATATCGGGGTTGTGTCAACAAAGTGGTTTTGGAGCAGGAATTATTTTAGGAGAACCATCAGGATTAAGTTTAAAAGGCTGGCTCACACAGAAAACAGCAGTTGATTTTGGATTAGCGTGGTCATTTGTGGATAAAGTTTCATTGCACATTCATGGTGATTATTTAATCCACTCTTACAATGTATTTGAAACAAAAGAAAACATACCATTATATTATGGCATCGGGGGTAGGATTAAAACTGTAGCAGATAAAGATGCACGCATTGGCTTACGACTTGTTGGCGGTATTGGGTATATATTTAAAGATGCACCGTTTGATTTATTCCTCGAAGTGGCACCTATACTTGATCTTGCTCCGAAAACAGAGGCAAGTGTAAATGCAGGAATTGGGGCGAGATATTTCTTTAAGTAAAATGACTAATTGAATTTCTTTAAAGTTATAATTTTCGTTTCACTTGAAACTCCCAAGAGGTTTTAGAACTTCTTTGATTCCCAAATTCCTTCTGATACCTAATAGAATGCAATGCGTTACTTTGAGTTTATTCCAGGATATGATTTGAGAAGTGAAAGTCCGACTTCTCCCCAAGAATCTCTCGGCAAGAAGTCGGACTTTTGTATTGTTTTATCTTACTAAAATCATCTTCTTTACATCTGTAAACGTACCAGCTTGCAAGCGGTAGTAATAAACACCACTGGTTAACCCTGAAGCATCGAACGTTACAGACTTGTAACCTGCTTCTTGATATTCGTCAACTACTTTAATAACTTCACGACCAATCAGATCATAAATCACTAATTTCACATATGTTGCTTCTGGTAGTGAGTAGTCTATTCTTGTTTGTGGATTGAATGGGTTCGGATAGTTTTGATGCAAAGCGAATTGTTTAGGCAATTCTTCAGATTCGATTGTAAATTCATTTTTCCCATTTGGTTTAATCAAGCGTGAACCAGTTTGATTCATCGCCTGTTTGGATATAATTCTATCACCTTCCCATTCAACCAGAATAAATGAACGTTCTGATGTTTGTTTGATATTCCAAGAAAGTTGAAGATCGATATTATTACCTCTGATAGAAATTGGAATTCTCACATTCTCAAAATTATCGTCACTTAATAGTTCAACAAAACGACCCGATGGGAATCTAACATCAATCATATCATCGGGTGGAAGCGGTGGAAGTGAAAATTGATCAAGATCAATTTCTTTTTCTCGAATCGTTCCGAAGTATAGTTTTGTTCCAACACTACCGATTTCATTCATTCCAGGAGTACCAAAAGTAATTTGATTTAATTGCTCTAGAATTTCTTCAGTAGGTGATGTCGTTGCTGTCTTCAGCTTTGTATTATTGACATCAAGTATTAAGTTTCCTGCATTTGAAGTCTTAACCTAATATGCTTTACCGGGCATTAATGTATCTATAGTGACGTAACCGCTTGTTGTATTATATCCAAAATATGGAGAAATTATACTTGTGTTTGAGGTTACTGCAATCTTCGGGATTGGATAAGCGATAGTTCCAATTAAGTTCCATCCAGAATTTACATTAATTGTATCTACTAATTTTGGATATCCCGAAATAATATTTTGATAATCACTTGGAAACTTCAACCAATATCCTACACCGATGCTGAGTGAATCTTTTAATGTATAACCAGATGGTAAATAAGCAAATGCTTTCGAGATAGCTGTGGGAAATAATACGATTTTACGATTATCTTGCACAACTACTGGAAGCGAAACCATATTCCACCCACTTTGCAAATTAGTTACTGATCTTTGAATAATTGAGAATTCATCAGCACCGATGTCAGGTTTGACGAGATTACGGGGTTCACCATCAAAATCATCTGTTACTTCTGATACTACAACACCAGCACTATCGAGAAATGGTGTTGAAACATGAAGATTTGTAGTTGAATAAAACTGCGGGTTTACCGAGATTGAAAGACCATCGTTACCTGTAGTTGATTGCCATGCTGAAAGATTATTTACGTTGACACTCCCCGTGTATCCAAGATAGGTACCGGTAGTGTAGAGATCATTGTAATCCATCTGTGTAGCACCATTAGCGTTACCGAAATAAACAGAATAACCGCCACCGGTATTTGCAAATATATTATTCCTGACATCAACATTCGTTGTGTTATTATAGCCATAGTATGCATATGAATTTGCACCTGTATTATTTACACTATTGTAGTATATTTTTTGGTTTGATGAACTGTAAATGTCAATGCCGTAGGATCCTCCACCCTTCAGGTGAACAAAATTATTTGCAACCAATCCAGGTAAGTAATCTCCACTAACACCACCGACACACGAATAGACATATATTCCAATATAACCTGCATCATATATTTTATTTTTTACAATGCGTAAACCATTATTGCAGTTTTGTACTTCAATTCCTCGACTTGTCGGATTTGCAATTGTGTTCCCCTGAATAACAGGAGCATTATGATATTTTAAAAATATACCTGTATAATCAGGATTGTTGATGGTGTTACCTGAAATTACAGTGCTATCACATAGATAATTTGCGCCCTGACCATCGAGATACATTGCGTATCCGCCATCATAAAATGTATTTCCAATAATTTTCAAGGATCTAAGAACAGCCTGATTATTATTGATGAGAGTAAACACACTAGAGCTAATTGAGTTTGGCGACCCTTCAAATCTGTTCCCTTCGAGCATTAAATTATCAATATTTCCATATAAATTAAAAACACGTCCATACTGAGCTGAAGTACTAGTATTTGCTCTAAATGTTAGATTTTTAAATTTGAGATGATCGGCCTGGAATAACATCACAACATAATTGCTGTCTGTAATGGTTGCAGGATAATAAAGAACCGTACCCGCGGGGTTACCACTCTGTGACTGGAATGTGATCGTGTTGCTCCCGCTTGCTCCAGGTATATTATAAATAACAATATGTTCATTATATGTTCCGCTCAGCACGTTGAACGTTACAGGTCCACTCACACCCTTCAGTAATAAATCCGCAACTGCCGCTTTGAATGTTGTATAGTTACCCCCTGATCCTATTGTGTAA
>JBBIRP010000083.1:0-5312 GCA_037441745.1 Ignavibacteriales bacterium | reverse complement strand
AATTGTTTGCAATAAGTCCAGGTCCATCAGGAAATCCTGTCCCTCCTACGCAACCGTATAAATATATCCCGTATCCACCAGCTCCTGTGATCCGGTTCTTCATTATCTGCATTCCATTATATCCATAATTAACCTGGATACCTATTGATGTTGTGTTCAATATCGTATTACCATTCATTACAGGCGCATTATGATACTGCAAATATATTCCCGCATGATCAGGATAATTGAATGTGTTATTCGTTATTACCGTATTCGTCGAAAGTATGTTCGCATTGATTCCATCCAGATATATCACATATCCACCATCATTAAATGTATTACCACTTATTGTTATATTCCGTGTTACATTATTCGGTGAATGGATTACCGTATAATTTGTTGAACTGCTGGATGTCGGGGTCCCGTACACAACACAACTATCTATTGTAAAATTATCTATCCCACTGTTCAGCACAAATACACGTCCGTACTGCGCCCCAACATTATTATTCGCCCTCAACGTCATCTTACGAAATCTTATATTATCCGCATTGTACATCGAAACAACATAGTTACTCTCTGCTGCTGCTGCAAAGAAATACAGTGTCGCATTTGCAGGGTTGCCAGTGCTTGACTGAAACGTTACTGTGTTGGTTGTACTTGATCCTGGTATATTGTACAATATTATATGCTCCTGATAATTACCGCTCAGCACGTTAAACGTTACAGGTCCACTCACTCCCTTCAATTGAAGATCCGCAACTGCCGCTTTGAATGTTGTATAGTTACCCCCTGATCCTATTGTGTAAGTCCCTGATAACGGTGTCGTTGTACCAGGTGCTGGATTATATTCATCAGCTCCTATGTCCGGTGTGCTTCCGTCTCTCGCATTGCCATCTATATCATCTGTTACATCCGCAATTACTGTTGCCTTCCCGTTTATCCACGGACTTCCTGTATGCAAATCTGTACTCGATACAAATCCAGGATAATAACTTACTGAATTTGCATCCTTCCCTGATGCTGTCCGCCATGCATCCAGATCTATCACTGAGGTACTACCATACAGTCCAATAAAATTACCCGTTGTGTACAAATTATTATAATCCATTGCTGTTGCACCATTGGCATCAGAATGATATACAGCATAACCTCCTGCATTGTTGGCAAATACATTGTTCTGGACTACCACGTTTGTCGTGTTGTTATATCCATAATACGCATACCCGTTCGCTGCTGTCACATTCACACTGTTGTAGTATATTTTCTGATTACTGCTCGAATACACATCTATACCGTACGCTGAACCACACTGCACAAAATTGTTTGCAATAAGTCCAGGTCCATCAGGAAATCCTGTCCCTCCTACGCAACCATACAAATATATCCCGGAATTGCCGACTCCCGTTATACGATTTTTAGTTATATTTATTTCGCCGTCACAATAGTTAAGTTCTATTCCTCTATATGATGCATTTGTAATAAAATTATTCCTTATGATTGTTCCATCCGCGTACCGTATCCATACACCCGAGACAGTGCCGTTTGTAGTATTATTTGTAAATTGAATACCTGTGGAATGAACCAAACTGCTAGAACCGTCGAAATACAAGCCGAACGAACCGTTGCTTATCGCATTGCTATCCACCACGAAATTATCCACCGTTTGTCTATCAATAAATATTATCGAAAGCGCGGAACCCGTTGAACCTGTAGAAATACCGTTCAGGGTACATTTTTTTATATTATTATAATCTGCGTTACCTCTTAGTCGGAATAAAATACCATAATTTTGATTCCCCTGTGCAAGAACAGTCATATCCCTGAAAGTGATATAGTTTGCGCCGTTGATATCGACAACATAATTGTTTGATGATGTCGGGTTATAATAAAGTGTCACATTAGCGGCATTGCCTGATTGGGCGCGGAATGTTACGGTGTTTACGGAACTTGTTCCGGTAACTGTGCCGATTGAAATCTGCTCGTTATAGGATCCCGATACAACATTGAATATTACTGGTCCGCTTACCCCGTTGGTCACCAGAGCATTTACCGCCGCGGTGAAGGTTGGATAATCTCCACCTGAGCCAATTACCTTAGTGCCTGACAATGGTTGACCGTTTGCAAGTGTAAAATATATACTTAGAAAGCTAAACCCAATTAATAAAATCTTTATTATTCTTTGAAAAGAATAGTTTATAAAATTATACATAAACTTCCCCTTATTTAAAATTAAAATAATTGAAAAATAGTGGATTAATAAAAGTATTGATTGCCGGTTTTGTAAAGATACATTTTCTTATATTTAAAGTCAATATCTGAACTTCACAGTAATATGTAAAACAGCGATGAGTTGATAAAAGTTCAATGAACGATTTTAACAAAATGAGTAAATTGTGAGATTATATTAACAAAGTAGGACAAATGTTCATTATGTTTGTTTATATCCCTGTTTATTAATTTACAATCGTTTTGAAATAAATCGTTATGTTATTCAAGATATTTTCTGAATTGATCGCATTCGAATTCTGTTAATCTTAGTTGCTACCGCAGCTGCAACAACCATCTTCACTCCGTCCCATAAGGAGAAAATCAAGAATCCGTTTGAGATCGATTTAGACCAATCATGGTAGTAAACGACATTCAGGTGCAGCGTCCCCAGTGAGAAAATAATAAAAATGCCAACGAACATCGTGATCAATGACAGGTAGAAATTATTTTGTCGTTGGTTCAGATAACCAATTATGAACGCCGCAATAGGAAAACTTAGTAAGTACCCTCCTGTAGGTCCGATTATTTTCGCAAAGCCAAAACTCCAACCAGAAAATACAGGCAATCCAATGACACCCACTAAAAGATATAGACACATACTTAGCGTACCATTTCTTTTACCTAAAATAGCTCCAGCAAGTAACACAAAAAATGTTTGCAATGTTAAAGGTACAGGTTGATATGGTATTTCAATTTGAGCCCCAATTGCTGTTAATACTGTAAAAGTTACGATCCAAAGTCCTTGAACCAAAATATTTTTATTTGTTAGTACAAATGATTTTTGAGCCATCGGATATGTTTTATGCATAGAATCTCCTATTTAATTTTAAATTTTAACCATCTTAATGTTAAGTTAATAATTTTTCTTAATGTTTCATAATTATCCTCATCTTGCGATGCTGCATTATACAAGTGTCCAACTTTATCCAATAACTTCAAATCCGTCATCGAATGATTCGATACCTTATATAAAATCTCTGCTTCAGAATAAGGTACAATAACGTCTGCTCTGCCGTGAATTATCAACCATGGAATTTTTATATTCGATGCAGCTTTCGTCAAATCTAATTTATCCCGATTCAATTCGACATCATTCAATAAATCAATACCTAATTTAAGCGGACTAATAGCCAAGTCTTTTCCTAATGGTAGATAACCCAATTCTTTCCATTCTTCTTTCTGATGTTTGGTCCACCGATCAAACGTTGCGATTGTTGACCAACTAATCAATCCCTTTATGCGATCATCACGGGAAGTTTGTAACAATACAATTCCACCACCACGTGAATGACCAAGTAAAACTATTCTCGTTCTATCAATAATCCCCTGCCCAATTTGACCCTCCCATATGTAATCTATCACCGATTGTAAATCGTCAATCTCTTGGGAGAAAGTATTTTTCCTGAAATTATCAAAATCAGTAATACGGTTATCGTTACCAACAACACCATTAAATAAAAAATTGAAAATCACCGAAACATATCCAGCTTCTGCGAACACTTTTGCAACATAAGGAAAGAATCCCCAATCTTTAAATGCCATAAAACTATGGCAAATAATGATAACCGGTTTTTCTACTGAGGCGAATTTATATCGTATATCGCCATTAATATCATATCCAAGGTTATTACGAAGAGTAAAATGCTTATGGATAATTTGATTTTCTTCCATTTTAATAAAAATACAAAATGGATAAAATACTATCAAACTAAATCTGAATTCTTATAAAAACTACGTATCTAGCTTGCTATTGAGTAAATCAATATTTTTTCTTATTTTCAGATTCATATGATTTACAAATTATGAGGAATTAAACATTATGGTAGCTCAAAAAGAACGTTGGGGAACAAGAGTTGGGTTAGTTTTAGCGATGGCTGGGAATGCTGTTGGCCTTGGAAACTTCTTAAGATTCCCTGCACAAGCAGTTCAAAATGGTGGAGGAGCATTTATTATTCCATATCTTGTTTCATTTTTACTAATGGGTATTCCACTTCTCTGGATCGAATGGGCAATAGGCAGACATGGCGGAAAATTTGGTTACCATCATGCACCTGGTATGTTCGATTCACTTGGGAAAGCGAAAATATTAAAATACTTTGGCACCTTCGGATTATTCAATAATTTAGCAATTGCTGCATACTACAGTTACATCGAATCATGGACGCTATCGTATGTTTGGCATTCAGTGAGTGGTGCTTTCGCAGGTAAAACTGCTATGGAAGTATCTGAAATCTTTAGTAATTACCTAGCAATTGGGACTGGAAACTTCTTCAACATCTCCCCCGTGGCATTTCTATTTTTTCTTATTACATTAATAACTAATCTTTGGATTCTATCGCGTGGGTTGAGCAAGGGAGTCGAAATGGCAAGCAGAATCGGGATGCCCATTTTGATATTATTTGGAATTTTCTTAGCAATCCGCGCTTTAACATTAAAAGCAGGTGAATACGGCGCGGTCTATGATTCTTCATTAGGAATGAATTTTCTCTGGACACCTCAATTCGATTCATTATCGAATCCAAAAGTGTGGTTAGCTGCTGCAGGTCAAATTTTCTTTACGTTATCTTTAGGGATGGGATCAATACATTGTTACGCCGCTTATCTGAAAGAAAAAGACGACATCGCACTAAACGCTGCATCGGCTGGTTGGATGAATGAATTTGTCGAAGTTATCCTTGGTGGCTCCATCATAATACCGATAGCTGTTGCCTACTTAGGATTGGATTGGGTCAAAGCTAATGTCGGATTTGAAATGGGATTTAGAACAATGCCTACACTCTTTCAAAATTGGGGACCTCTGCTTGCTGCATTGGCAGGGTTAGCTTGGTTTGGTCTGCTCTTCTTTGCAGGTATCACAAGTTCTCTTGCAATGGGGCAACCTATAATGGCATTTCTACAGGATGAATTTAAAATATCGCGTAAGCGATCAGCTGTTATATTCGGAACCATAATTTTTATCTTAGCATTGCCATGCATTTTCTTATATGAGAAAGGTGCATTCAACGAATTCGATTATTGGGCTGGAACTTTTTCACTAGTAGTTTTTGCTCTTGCCGAAG
>JBBIRP010000082.1:7885-8561 GCA_037441745.1 Ignavibacteriales bacterium | reverse complement strand
ACCGGTGATTTCACAAGACTCAATATAACATCTATATCGTGGATCATTAAATCAAGAACAACTGCAACATCAGTCCCACGAGGATCAAATTGTGCAAGTCTATGAGATTCAATAAACATTGGTTGTAGTTTATAACTTTCAAGAGCAAGCAGTGCAGGATTAAAGCGCTCAATGTGACCCACTTGGAGAATAACATTTTTATTTCTCGCTAATTCAATGAGAATTTCTGCTTCAGTTGTTGTGCTCGTGATTGGTTTCTCGATAAATAGATGTACTCCAGCCTCTATCCCCTGCTTTGCAACTTCAAAATGTGAAACGGTCGGAGTAGTGATACTTACACATTTAACCTGATTCAGTAATTCATCAATGTTTACAAATTGTCTTGTTTTATATTCCTTTGAAACTTCTCTCGCACGTTCATAATTAACATCATAAACACCGACTAATTCGACAAAAGAAAGATCACTATACATCTTTGCATGGAGCGAACCAAGATGGCCTATGCCTATTACACCAACGGGAATTTTTTCCATATTACATACATGTCTCAATTATTAACGACATAGTATTTTAGCCAAAATATGAAATCATTAATATCATGAAAGACATAATCAACATCCATCTGTATAATTTTTTCTTTTGCATAAGAATCCCAAAGCACAGCGGCGATTTTCAC